>CAUZWH010000106.1:0-8702 GCA_963583675.1 Alphaproteobacteria bacterium | reverse complement strand
CGCGCCGGCCCGCTATTCTGGAGCCAAATCGGCTATATCTCGGTCGTGTCGGGGATCGTCTGGGGCATCATCGTTTTTGGCGAACAGCACAGCGCGGGTATTTGGCTCGGTGCGGCCCTGATGTTCGGTGGCCTCGCATTGGTCAATAGTGGCGTCCGCGCCGCCGCGCGCGAAGAATCCAAAGCACCCGCCGGTTAGAGCAAACGCCGACCCCAAACCAAACTCTCGACGTAGCGCGCCGAGCGAACACCCTCGGTCAACGCCAATGTAGTTGTGCAAAAGCGCGGACAGCGTCTTCTACGTCCAATCTTCACGCGTAGTATCGGACTACTAGAGATTTTTCTCTGTATTATCAAAGTACTTATTAATAGTTTCTTAATAACTTATCGATAAATTTCCTTCTATTCTTTAAATGTTATGATCATCACTATTATTTATGGTTAGGGTGTTATGGTCATCACTTAAATTATATTTAACGCTACGTTATGCGCATCACTTTCACCATGAAGAAACCACACTATATTTCGTGACAGTTGATTTCTAGTGATGGGGGTTTAGATGGCTACTTTTGACGAACGTTCAGTTCCTTCCTGCTCCGCAGCTGCCGAAGCCGGCATAATCGAAGCGCAATACTGCCTCGGCATGCATTATGCGACGGGTCGCCATGTCAAACCGGACCCGCTGCTCGCGCACAAATGGCTGAACCTCGCTGCGATGGGCGGCTACGACGAAGCCCGCGGCACGCGTGCCGACGTTGCCCTCGAGCTCAGCCAAGATGAGATTGCTCAGGCCCAACGCATGGCACGGGAATGGCTAAGCGGCCAACGCGCCATGGTTGACACCCTCTTCAGCGCTTAGTTCGCACCAGCGCTGCCTCGGTCATCAGGCGGGCTGAGACGCCCGCCCCAACGACCACCTTCCTCGCCTGCACCTACATCCGGTGCGCTCGGCGGTCTAACTCGGCAGTTTGCTGGTATCGATGATCGCGGCCACCATGCCGCCGCCGCCCGGGCCCTGCTGCAGCGCCGCCACCGATACGAACATCGCCGGATCGCCGGTCACCGCGGCCGCCACACCACCTACCGCGGCTTTGGTTTGCAGCGTGTGGTGAACATCGGAATCGTTGAGCGATACCAGCCGATGCCCGCGTAGCCGCCCGGTCTGTGCCGTCTCGCACTTGATGAAACAATTGACCAGCGCATCACCGAGATCGCTCGGGTGCGGATGATCGGAAAGAGGCAGGCCGGCATTGCGGATCGCCTCATAGATACCGTCGATATCGATCGCATCCTTCATCACCGAATGACCGATCCGGAAACGCCCGCCGGCGCCGCGCTTGTTGCCGACCAGCATGATTTGAGCTTCCTCGTGCTCAACGCCGCTCGAACACGACGCGACCGAAGAGTAGAGATCGAGGTCGTAGCCGATCTGCTCGGCCTTCGGCATCGGGAACTCACCCAAGGCGACACCAATTCCGAGTGCCCCGGTGGCGTTGCCAAAAGCCATCGACTCCATTGTGTCTTCGATGCACACCGTTTTGCCGCGCGCTTTGGCGTCTTCGATCCGCTCCATCGTTAACAGGGGAGATTTGGTCTGTACGTAGTGAACGTCGGCCGGATCTTCGATCCCCGATGCGGCCATCGCCTTCTTCACGCCTTCGGCGATTTTCGCGACACCCTCAGGCCGGCCGATCTCTTCCGGCGCAATCGGTTCGGAAATGGCTGAGCCGACCGCGATGCGAAGTTCGTCCGATGGATTGGGATCATCGACCCGGCCAAACACGTTGAGATGCGGCGCAATGATGCCGGGGCAGCCGCCCGACAACGCGATGGGCACGTTTGCCGCCTGTTCCTTGGTGCGGCTGCCATGCTCGACAAAGAACTGGCGCAGCAGGTGGTCGATCAGCCGCCGGCCGAAATCGTTAACCCCGCCATTGCCTTCGGTCTTGGCGGCAATGCCAATAATTTCGTCGGCGCCGAACCCTTCTTTGGTGATCGCCTCCAAAAGACTGGTGGTGTCCATGGCGTCCTTCATCAACACCTTGAGTACTGAAACTGCCATCCGCTTATCCTCCCTACGCGAAACGGTTAATCACTACATTGCGCCGCTAGATAACACGTGCGGCACGTAGCTGCTCTATTTCTGCCCTGCTATAGCCCAATTCGGCAAGGATCGAATCGGTGTGTTCGCCAAGTTGCGGCGCCCGATCGCGAATCCCACCCTGTTCAGCCGACAGATTTACCGGCGTATCGGCGATCGGTGCCGGATTTGCAAGCCCCGGATAGGCGACCGGCTGCAGGTAGCCGAGCGCGCCAATATGCGGATCATCGAGCACCTGTTGCGGTGCATAAACCGGTCCCGACGGGATCCGTGCCTGTTCGAGACCATCAAGCACCTCGGCGCTGCTGCGTGTTTCGCACCACGCGGCCATCAAATCGCTTACGACCGCGCCGTGCTTGGCCCGCGAAACATCGTTGGCGAAGCGCGGGTCACTGACCAGTTCGGTATTATCCGTGAGCTCGGCCCAGCGCCTGAACATCGCATCACCCACCGACTGAACGATCACCCAGCCGTCGGTCGTGCGAAACATATCGTTTGGCGCAGATGCGAATCCGCGATTGCCGAGACCGGCCCGATTCGGTGCGGCAACGGCTTGCTCGACCAAGGCATAGTTAGCGATCGACAGGCCGGTCAGCAGCAGCGACGCGTCGACCACTTGCCCGGCTCCCGTTTTATCGCGCGCCATCAACGCGGTCACCGTGCCGAAGGCCGAGAGCGATGCCGTACAGAAATCGATATACGGCACCAGCGCACGCGCCGGCTGGTCGGGCGTGCCGCCGAGATGGATTGCCCCGCTCATGGCCTGACCGATACCGTCGAACCCGAGCTTGTCGCTCAGCGGTCCGCCCTGTCCGAACGCGGTCACCATCGTCAGGATGATGTCCGGCTTGATCGCAGCTAACGCCGCGTAGTCGAGGCCGAGCGCAGCCAATGCCTGCGGCGGCAGATTGGCGACCACCACATCTGCGGTTGCAACCAGCCGCGCGAGCACCGCCCGCCCCTGCGGCTGCGACGGATCCAGCGTCATGCCTTGCTTATTTCGGTTGACCTGTAGGAACAACGCGCCTTCGCCACCGTCCGCGACCGGCACCACATATCGGTCTTCGCCGCCGCCTACTTTCTCGACGCGAATCACCCGCGCACCAAAATCGGCCAGCAACGCCGCGCAGAACGGCCCGGCGACATAGCGCCCAAAATCAATCACCGTAATCCCGGCCAGGACGGGTGCGGCTGGTGCACTAGCTTTTGGATAGGCCATCAACCGGTACTGCGTCCAGAGGCCCCAGGATAGTGGATACCCTGCTGATACATCCCCCTCACGCTAGCCCTCTCCCGCCAGGGGCGAGGGAATCCGACCTCGCTCGCCGCACAACTTAGCCCTCTCCCCTGGCGGGAGAGGGTTGGGTGAGGGGGTTTTTTTGTTTTCTCATCGTAAATTTCAAGCGCTACAGCCCCATCCGCTTAGCGATCACATTGCGCAGGATATCGCTGGTGCCGCCGCCAATCGTATGCGCGCGCGCGTCGCGGTAGAGCCGTTGCATATCACCTTCCACGTAACCGGTCCCCGCCATCACCCGCATGCCAAGATCGGCGCAGGTCACATTGTTCTCACTCGCGATAACCTTGGCGTTGGTGGTCTCGAGCACGGCGTCTTCACCGGCATCGAGCATGTCGGCGGCGTGAAAGGTCGCCAGCCGGGCCGACTCGGTCAGCATTTGCAGATCGGCGAGTTTGTGGCTGATCGCCTGGAAATTGGTGATCGGCTGGCCGAATGCCTCGCGTTCCTTTGCAAAAGCCGAGGCCACCTCGAGGATTTTTATACACTGACCCGCACTTGCCGCGGCGATCAGCAAACGCTCGATATTGAGGCTCTGCATCAGGCGATACCAACCGTCGTTCTCCTCGCCCAGCAAGTGCTCAGCCGGAACCTGAACGTCGTCGATGAATACTTCGTTGGGCGGACTGGTGCGCGCACCAAGCGCCGCCATCGGCCGGATTTCCATCCCTTCCGCCCGCGCATCGACCAGGAACAGGCTGATGCCGCGGCGGCCGGCATCGGCATCGGTTTTGGCGGTGACTATCAAATAGTCGGCAACATGCGCATTGGTGGTGAACACCTTCTGCCCGCTCAGTACATAGCCGTCATTGCTGCGCACCGCGCGTGTCCGAATCGCAGCCGCATCCGAGCCGCTGCTCGGCTCGCTATAGGAAACCGCCATCCGCACGTCGCCGGCGATCACTTTCGGGATGAGTTCGGCTTTCAAGGTATCGGATCCGTGATTTTGAACACTCATGCCGCCATAGATCACCGAGGTCATATACGCCGCGCGCAGCCCGTTGTGGTGATAGCTGAGCGCTTCGACAAATACCGCGAGATCCTTGTGACTGGCGGACACGCCGCCGTAGGCCTCGGCAAAAGGCAGCGCCAGCCAGCCGGCTTCGGCCAGCGCAGCGTACGCATCCGCAGGGTACGCCGCCTCGGCTTCGAGCGCGCGAATGCGATCGTCCGGCAGCGCCCGCCCGAGTAACCCGAGCAGGCTGTCGCGCATGAGCACCTGCTCTTCGCTGAAGCCAAATGTTTTGTAGGTCATCGTAACCTCGTGATCGCCAAAATTAGCACACGCAACCGGCTATCGGCGCGACCAGCCGTTGTCGGCGCAACACGGGCTAGCTAGACTGCGCGCAGAGGTGAACATGCTTGCCAACAAATCGACCTATCTGCCGCGCGACAAGCCGGTCGAGCCGATCCGCGTGCTCAATCAAGACGGCACTCTGGTTGCCGGCGCCAAACCGGATCTCAGCGACGACGAAGCATTGGCCGCGCTGCGCCTGATGATGCTGGCCCGCGCCTTCGATAACAAATGCTTTAGCCTTCAGCGCCAGGGACGGTTGGGCACCTTTGCCCCGCTCGGCGGCCAGGAAGCATCAGTATTGGGCCCGGCCTTGGCGCTTGAGCCGTCCAAAGATTGGGTCGTCGTGCAATACCGCGAGATGCCAGCCCAGCTTTATCAAGGCATGACACTGGAACGCCTCGCGCTCTATCGCCGCGGTCATCCTATGGGCTTGCAAGTTCCCGAGGGCGTCAATCTCACCGTCCACCAGGTCTCGCTGGGCGCCCAATTGCCGCACGCCGTTGGCCTCGCTTGGGGTGCGAAGCTGCAAGACAAAGACACCGTCGTGATGACTTATTTCGGTGACGGCGCGTCCTCGGAGGGTGATTTTCACGAAGCCTGTAACCTCGCCGGTGTGGTGAAGGCGCCTGTGATCTTCGTGCTACAAAACAACGGCTGGGCGATTTCGACGCCACGCGAGATCCAGAGCGCGACAACCGATCTTGCCTCACGCGCGCCCGGCTATGGCTTCCCGGGGTTTGCCGTCGACGGCAACGACCTCTTTGCCCTGCACGGGGTTGCTCGCGAAGCCGTCGCTCGCGCGCGGGCCGGCGAAGGCCCGACGCTGATCGAAACCCGCACTTTTCGTATGTCGCCGCATACCACGGTCGACGACCCCAGCCGCTACGTCGATCCCAAGGAATTGGAGAAATGGCGAAAACGGGATCCGATCGAACGGGTTCAGAATTATCTGCGCCGCAAGAAGAAATGGAGCAAGAAAACCGCCGACCAGTGGGATGAAGAGATCACGGCTGAGGTCGAGGCCGCGTTCGTAGCCTCGGAGAGCCATGGCGCGCCGCGCCCGGAAGAAGTCTTCGAGCACGTTTATGCCGATCCGCCGCCGCTATTGCAGCGCCAGCGCGCCGCGCGCGGCCTGTAGCTACCGAGTCCACTTATGGCTGAGATGCTCGCAGGCAAGGTTGCGCTCGTCACTGGTGCCGGACGCGGGATCGGTCGCGAGATTTCATTGATGATGGCGGCGCACGGCGCCAAGGTGTTGGTCAACGACCTCGGCGGCAGTGAGCATGGCGACGGCGCCGACGCGAGCCCGGCTCAGGAAGTGGTCGAGTTGATCGTCGCGGCCGGCGGTGAGGCCGCCGCCAACACCGATAGCGTCAGCGACGCCGGCGCCGCCCAGGCGATGGTCAAACAGGCGTTGGATACGTTCGGGCGGCTCGATTGCGTGGTTAACAACGCCGGTATCCTGCGCGATGCCATCTTCCACAAAATGAGCGAACACGCGTGGGACAGCGTCATCAACGTTCACCTCAAAGGCAGCTTCAACGTGTCGAGCGCGGCGGCTAAACATTTCCGCGAGCAGGAATCGGGCGCCTTCGTGCACATGACGTCGACCTCGGGCTTGATCGGCAACGTCGGCCAGAGCAATTACGCCGCGGCCAAGCTCGGTATTGCCGGTCTATCGAAGTCGATCGCCCTCGACATGCAGCGCTTCAACGTCCGTTCAAACTGTATTTCGCCGACCGCCTGGACCCGGATGATCGGCACCATCCCGACCGATACCGACCAGCAGAAAGACCGCGTCGACAAACTCAAGCAGATGACCCCGGCCAAAATCGCCCCACTCGCGGTCTATCTCTGCAGCGATGCCGCCAGCGCGGTTACCGGTCAGATCTTCGCGATTCGTAATAACGAAATTTTCCTGATGAGCCAGTCGCGCCCGATCCGCGGCATCCATGAAGGCGCGGGCTGGACGCCGGAGAGTATCGCCGCGCACGCGATGCCGGCCCTCGCCCCGGATTTCTACGATCTCGACGTCACCACCGACGTCTTTGGATGGGATCCCATCTGAACGTCCTAGACGTTCAGATGCCCGGCAGGCGAAACGCGTACGCGTTTCTACCGAAAGGGCCGAGCGGTGCCACCCACTCCGGAGTCGCCCCGCACCTGATGCGGGGCCCAGGAACACCGGCCCAGCCCGGCTCGCAACAAACACCTCCAGCTTGCGCTATGAAGACGATCAGGGCATTAGCAAAGGCCCCGCGCAACGCGCCACATCGAAACTCCACCATGACCCTCGACTATGAACGCTTACTCAACTGGCCGTTCCCGGACATCGAACATAGCTACACCACCAGCGATACGATCCTATATGCGCTCGGTATCGGTCTCGGCGCCGATCCCGTTGACGAACGCCAGCTTCGCTTTGTCTACGAAGCGCAGCTGGCGGCGCTGCCAACCATGTGCGTGATCCTGGCCTCGCCTGGATTTTGGCTCAAAGAGCAAAACACCGGTGTCGATTGGGTGCGCGTATTGCATGGCGAGCAAAGCATGCAGCTGCATCGACCCATGCCACCCGCCGGTACAGTAATCGGCCGCATGCGGGTCAGCGATATCGTCGATAAAGGCGCCGACAAAGGCGCGTTGATCTACACCGAGAAGGAGCTGATCGACAAAGCCAGCGGGGCGCTGGTCGCGACCCTGACCTCGACCACCTTTGCCCGCGGCGATGGCGGCTTTAGCAAACCCCAAGGTGTCGAAAAAAACTCTAGCAATTCACCGACTGCAAAACCCCACCCCATTCCCGAGCGCGACCCCGACCTCACCTGCGATCTCTCAACTCTGCCGCAGGCAGCGCTGATCTACCGCCTATCGGGCGATCGCAATCCCCTGCACGCCGATCCCGTGGTCGCGCGCAAGGCCGGATTTGATGCGCCGATTCTGCACGGTTTGTGCACCCTTGGGGTGGCCGGCCACGCGATCTTGAAAACCTGCTGCGACTACGATCCGGCGCGCTTCAAAAGCCTGCAGCTGCGCTTCTCCGCGCCGGTCTACCCCGGTGAAACCATCCGCACCGAACTATGGCGCGACGACGACGTGGTTTCTTTCCGCAGCCGAGTGATCGAACGCGACGTTGTCGTGCTTAACAATGGCCGCGCCCAAATCACTCACTAAGTCGCTCCCTAAGTCATACCAGAGGTCGCATAAACTGCCTCAATCGTGTATTTATTCAGCTAATCCGTGGCAACCGAACCAAAGAGGACTGTGATGGACGCCCCTGTTAGACAAGCTCTGCCAATCCCGGAATTCGTCGACGAACTCAACGCGGCGTTGGACGATCCCGTGCGTGATCGCACCAACCACCCGTTTGTGCTCGCGGTCGAAAACGGCACCGCGTCGAAAGATCAAATTGCCGGCTGGCTCAACCAGTTTTCATTATGGGCGGATCCGACCAACAAGCTGTTCGGCGTCCAGTGGGCCAAGTGCCCCGACGATGACCTGCGTGAGGGCATTCTCGAAAACATGCTCGAAGAGGAATACGGCGAATCCTCAAAAACCTCGGGTCACATGAAATTGCTCGAATCAACCATCCGCGAACTCGGCTGGAGCGATGAGCGCCGCGCCCAGGACGATATGAAGTTGGAATCCTGGCTCTTCAAGCATTGGGCCGAAGTGGTCATCCGCAACCGCAGCTTCGTCGAGGGCCTCGCGGCTACCTCGTTTGCCGCCGAACGCATCAACCCGCTGGTGTTTGCCAAAATGGAAAAAGGACTGCGGGCGCATTACGACCTCAGCGAGGACGCAATGGTCTCGGTCGCCGTGCATGCTTCGGATGTCGAAGAAGAGCACGGCTCGCTTGGCCCCGTGGCGATGGAGCGCTATGCAACGACCACACAGATGCAGGAAGCCGTGCGCTTCGCGGTCATCCACACCGCCGACCTCTACTACAACCAGTACAACATCTGGAAGTATTACTAGCCGAGACCACGTCTCGCGTTTAGGTAACAAACA
>CAUZWH010000105.1:0-8705 GCA_963583675.1 Alphaproteobacteria bacterium | reverse complement strand
GCTGCTTTGGATTCACCCTCAAGCTTGATCACGCCCGAATCGATCATCTCGTGATAGAGGTCGTTGCCTTCGCGCGTACGCTCACCAACCCCAGCAAACACCGAATAGCCGCCATGTGCTTTGGCGATGTTGTTGATCAATTCCTGAATAATGACGGTTTTGCCAACCCCGGCACCGCCAAACAGCCCGACCTTACCGCCCTTGGGATAGGGTTCGAGCAGATCGATAACCTTAATACCGGTAACCAGGATCTCGGTTTCGGTCGATTGATCGATAAATGCAGGCGCCGGTCTGTGAATCGGCGCTCGCGCCTTAGTTTTGATCGGGCCCCGGCCGTCGATCGGCTCACCGAGGACGTTGAGCAAGCGGCCCAGCGTCTCCGGGCCAATTGGAACTGTAATGGCCTCGCCCGTGTCGGTAACGTCGTGCCCGCGCACCAATCCGTCGGTGGTGTCCATCGCGATAGTGCGCACGGTTGATTCGCCAAGATGTTGCGCCACTTCGAGGACTAACCGGGTGCCGCCATTGTCGCATTCGAGCGCGTTGAGAATCGGCGGCAGGTGGCCTGCTGGAAACTCCACGTCGACTACCGCGCCCGTGATCTGCTTCACTCGTCCGACAACATTGGTCGCCATCGTTCTTACTCCCGTCTTCCTCTTCGGCTCGCCTACAACGCTTCGGCGCCCGAGATAATCTCGATTAGTTCGCTGGTTATCATCGCTTGACGCGCCCGGTTGTAGTTGAGGCTCAAGCGATTGATCATGTCACCCGCGTTGCGCGTTGCACTATCCATCGCGCTCATGCGCGCACCCTGCTCGCTGGCCGCATTCTCCAACAGTGCCCGGTAGATCTGCACCGCCAGATTACGCGGCAGAAGGTGTTCCAAAATCTCTTGCTCGCCGGGCTCAAGTTCAAAATAGATGCTCGCCACGGGATCGTCGGCCGGGTCGATCACCGGCACTTCTGCCGGGATCAAACGCTGGTGGGTCATGACCTGGGTGATGACCGATTTATACCGGTTGAAGAACACGCTGCAGACGTCGAATTCGCCCGCTTCGAACATGTCGGTGATTTTTTTTGATACCGGCGCGACAAAACCAAAGGTCAGTCGACGGACACCGTCGAAGTCGACCTCGTGAACAATATAGTCGCCAAATTCTCGGCGTAACTGGTCGCGACCTTTGCGGCCGATGCACATGATCTTGACGGTTTTGCCGCTGCTAAGGAGATCGTGAATATGACGTCGCGCACCGCGCACGATCGATGAATTAAAACCACCGCACAGCCCGCGATCGGCAGTCGCGACCACGACAAGATGAACCTCGTCCTTGCCGGTGCCCGACAGCATCGGCGGCGCGTTCGGAGAATCAGCAATTGAATCCGCCAAAGTCGCGATCATCCGCTCCATACGCTCGGCATAGGGGCGCGACGCCTCTGCCTGCTCCTGCGCCCGGCGTAGTTTCGATGCGGCAACCATCTTCATCGCCTGGGTGATCTTCTGCGTCGACTTGACGCTGGCGATGCGATTGCGAAGGTCTTTAAGACTCGGCATTAGCTTGGCTCAGGCGTGGCCTTAGGCGAACGATTTCGCGAAGTTCTCGAGGATGTCTTTGAGTTTGGTTTCGGTCTCGCCCGAAAGCGCCTGCTCCTCGCGTATCGTCGTGAGCAAATCGCCGTGCGAAGCACGCATCTCGCGCAGAAACTCTTGCTCGAAGCGCGTCACATCGCGCGGCCCGACCTCATCGAGATACCCCCGCGTGCCGGCAAAGATCGATACCACCTGCTCTTCGACCGGCATTGGCTGATATTGGTCCTGCTTCAACAACTCAGTTAAGCGTTCGCCGCGCGCAAGCAAACGCTGCGTTGTGGGATCAAGGTCCGAGGCGAACTGAGCGAACGCAGCCATCTCGCGATACTGCGCGAGTTCAAGCTTGATCGATCCGGCAACCTGTTTCATCGCTTTGATTTGGGCGGCCGACCCGACCCGGCTGACCGAAATACCGACGTTAATCGCGGGCCGGATACCCTGATAGAACAGATCGGTTTCGAGAAAAATCTGCCCGTCCGTGATCGAGATGACGTTGGTTGGGATATAGGCCGAAACGTCACTGGCCTGGGTCTCGATCACCGGCAAAGCCGTCAACGAGCCTGAACCCTCTTCCGCGCTCATCTTGGCTGCGCGCTCCAACAGGCGCGAATGCAGATAGAACACATCGCCTGGAAACGCCTCACGGCCGGGCGGGCGACGCAGCAACAGCGACATCTGCCGATAAGCGATCGCGTGCTTGGATAGATCGTCATAGACAATCAGGCCGTGCATACCGTTGTCGCGGAAATACTCGCCCATCGCGCACCCGGCATAGGGCGCCAGGTAGAGGAGCGGCGCCGGTTCGGACGCGGTCGCCGAGACGACGATCGTGTATTCCAATGCGCCTGCGTCAGCGAGAGTCTTGACGACCTGGGCGACGGTGGATCGCTTTTGGCCAATCGCGACATAGATGCAGTAAAGCTTCTTGCTCTCATCGCCACTCGCATTGATCTCTTTTTGATTGATGATCGTATCAATCGCGACTGCGGTTTTTCCGGTCTGCCGGTCACCAATGATCAGTTCGCGCTGTCCCCGCCCGACCGGGACGAGACTGTCGAGCGCTTTGAGGCCGGTCTGCATCGGTTCGTGAACCGACTGGCGCGGAATGATACCTGGCGCCTTGACTTCGATTCGTTTGCGCTCGGCTTCGATCGGCCCCTTGCCATCAATCGGATTGCCGAGCGGATCGACGACCCGCCCCAGCAGGCCTTTGCCGACCGGAACATCAACAATCGTGCCCGTGCGCTTGACGATGTCACCCTCGTTGATGCCGCGGTCTTCACCGAAAATAACGACACCGACATTATCGCTCTCGAGATTGAGGGCCATGCCCTTTACCCCATTGGCGAACTCCACCAGTTCGCCCGCCTGGACGTTATCCAGGCCGTAGACGCGAGCCACGCCATCACCGACCACAAGCACCTGCCCGACTTCGGATACGTCGGCTTCGGTGCCGAAATTCGAGATCTGTTCCTTAAGGATCGAGGAAATCTCGGCGGCACGGATATCCATCACGCAACCCCTTTCATCGCTAACTCGAGTTTCTGTAACTTGGTACGTATCGAAGAGTCGAACATACGCGACCCGACACGCACAACGAGACCGCCAACAAGGCCGCTATCGACGGTGGTGTCCAACTTCACCTCCTGGCCCATGATCTCGGCCAGGCTGCCGCCCAGCGCGGACACCTGATCCTCGGACAAAGGCTTGGCGGAGGCGACCTGCGCAGTGATCTCGCCGCGGTGCTCAGCCAGCAACCGATCGAAGACATCAATCATCTGATCGAGGGCGAAAAGACGTCGGTTATTGGCAACGGTGCCGACAAAACGCCCAGTAAGGTTGCCGATTCCCGCAGCCGCGAAGATCGCTTGGAGCGCGCCGAGTTGCTGGTCGCGGGTCAGGATAGGGCTTCTTAGCAGGCGTCGCAGATCTTCGCTGTCGGCGATCATCGATTTGATCGCCGCAAGATCAGCCGCGATTTCATCGAGCGCCTTCTGCTCGAGGCCGAGCTCAAACAGAGCCGTCGCGTAACGGCCCGCGAGCCCACTCACAGGAGAGGTCTCAGCAACCACCTAATTGATCCTCGCGCACCCCGGGGGAAGGTCCCTAAACGTTTGATATTCTTATGCAAAATCGTGACGGGATCGCTTGAAAAAGCCCCCGCCGGAAGCGCGCGATACCTAGCATACCTGTGTTATGCCTTGCAAGACGGGTCGCAGGCCGAAAACGACCCGCAAGTTGGCGCTATTTAATCGATTTCAAAGAAAACTATAAGGATCGATGTCGACCTGAATACGCGCATGCCGGGGTGGGGTGTAATCGCCCAACCACCGGGATACCAAATTCTGAACGTTGACATGGCGTTCGGCCATTACCAGGAAGCGATGGCGGTAGCGACCGCGCAATAGAAAAAGTGGCGCTGGGGCGGGACCGAGGATGCGCGCGCCGTCGAGATCAGCGGGAATGCTATTGGCCAGGGCCGCGCAAACTTCCAAGGCTCGGCGCTCGTCCGGTGCCGAAACGATAATGGCTGCCAAGCGCCCGAACGGCGGCAGGTTGAAATGCTGGCGTTCCGCGGTCTCGCTGGCGATAAATCGATCTCGTTGCCCCGAGATAAGCGCTTGCATGACGGGATGCTCGGGCCCGTAGGTTTGCAGTAAAACGCGCCCGGGATGCTCAGCGCGCCCGGCCCGACCCGACACTTGTGCCAGCAACTGGTAGGTCCGCTCGGCCGCGCGGAGATCGCCGCCCGTGAGACCCAGGTCAGCGTCCACAACGCCAACCAACGTTAGCATCGGGAAATGATGGCCCTTAGCGACGATCTGCGTTCCAACCAGGATATCAATCTCGTGATTTTCCATCTGGTCGATAAATTCGGCGGCCTGGGTCGGGCTCGAAATCGTGTCGCTGGCCATGATTGCTAAGCGCGCCTCCGGTAGCAGCTCCGCGACTTCCTCGGCAACGCGCTCGACGCCCGGTCCACAGGCGGCAAACGCGCCTGCGGCGCCGCACGCCGAGCAAACATCCGGTTTTGGCACCGTGAAGCCACAATGGTGGCACTGCAATTGCCGGGTGAGACGATGATCGACCAGCCACGTACTGCAATTGGGACACGACATGCGGTCGCCGCACTCGCGGCACAGCGTAAGGGGGGCGTAGCCACGCCGGTTCAGAAACAGCATCGACTGCTCGCCAGCCGCGAAATTGTCGGTCAGGGCCTGGGACAAAGCGCCGGAAATCCATTTGGTGGCCGGGAGTTTCTCGTCGCGCATGTCGACCGCGGCGATCTCCGGCAAGTTTGCGCGGCCGATGCGATCGGGTAATTCGAGCCGCTCATAACGTTCTCGATCGATATTGACGAGCGTTTCAAGGGACGGCGTGGCCGATGCGAGGATGATTGGAAAGTCACCGATCGATGCCCGAACCACCGCCATATCGCGGGCGTTGTACATCACGCCATCTTCCTGCTTGAACGCCGTGTCGTGCTCCTCATCGACGACGATCAATCCCAACTCGCGAAACGGCAAAAACAATGACGATCGTGCACCAACAACTATTCGCGAACCGCCGAAGGCAACCGAGCGCCAGTTGCGACGCCGCTGAGTCTGCTTGAGGTCGGAATGCCACTCCGTCGGCCGCATACCAAAACGGGTTCTGAAGCGACGCAACCACTGCGCGGTCAACGCGATTTCTGGAAGTAGGACCAAGCATTGTTGGCCGCGCGCGAGCGCTTCGGCGATCGCTTCGAAGTAGACCTCGGTTTTGCCTGATCCGGTGACACCATCAAGCACGCTTGCAACAAATCCACCGTGCCGTATGTGGGCTGTTAACCGATCGGCGGCTCGGCGCTGCGCTTCGGTAAGTTTGGGAGCAAGACCGCTTGTCTCGCCTCCCGCCGCCGGTGTGAAGTCCTCCGGCAACTCAACCTCGGCAAGTGCGCCGGCCGTAACCAACCCTTGGATTATGGCAGAGGAAACACCGGCATCGCGAGCGAGCTCGGCGCGGGTCCGGGGATGCTGTGCGTCAACGGCGGCCAGCGCCTGTGTCCGTGCAAGCGTCATGCGCGGCGGCGGTTCGCCGGATGCGATCAACCCACGCCGCGGCGTCGGCGCAACCAACGCGCTGCGCACACTAACTGCCATGCGCAGCACCGACCCCGGCGCGGACAGCGTGTAGGCCGCAACCCAATCGATGAAGCGTCGCAGTGGTTCCTGCAACGGCGGAACATCGAGCCTGCCGATGATATCGCGGAGCCGACCTTCGGCGATGGCGTCAGGTCCCTCGCCCGTCACGGTCTGCCAGACCACGCCATAGACCTCGCGCGGGCCGAGCGGAACCATGACGACATCCCCGATTCCGATGGCTAGTTCCTCGGCCGCGCGATAGTCGTATGCGCGGCCCAAGCCAAACGGTAGAAGCACCCGGAATCGCTTGGTTTTTTGGGTCCGGAAGCTAGCAACCGTGGGAACCATGAGCTACACTGTGCCCGAAGTTCCACGCCTGTTCCATGCCGCGTTTGAAACATCCAACGGTTTGGCAAGGCATCATTGAGTGGGTGGATGAAGTTCTTCGTCGATACGGCCGACATCGAGGAAATTCGTGATCTGGCAGCCACCGGTTTGCTCGACGGCGTCACCACGAACCCCTCCCTAATAGCAAAATCGGGACGTGATTTCTTTGACGTGCTGAGCGACATCTGTGCCAGCGTTGACGGCCCGGTTAGCGCCGAGGTTACTGCCGTCGACTTCGAGTCAATGGTCGATGAGGGCCGCAAGCTAGCCGCACTCGCCAGCAACATTACGGTCAAGGTTCCGCTCACGTGGGATGGCCTCAAAGCTTGCCGAACGCTCAACCAAGCCGGCACCAAGGTGAACGTTACGTTGTGCTTTTCGCCGAGCCAGGCCCTGCTTGCCGCAAAAGCCGGCGCTGCCTTCATTTCCCCGTTCGTGGGTCGGCTGGACGACATTAGCCACGACGGCATGGCGCTGATCGCCGATATCAAAAAGATTTACGACAACTACGAGAGTTTCAGGACGGAGATATTGGTGGCCTCGATACGCCATCCCGGCCACATCGTCGAAGCGGCGCTGCTCGGCGCCCACGTGTGTACGGTCCCCCCCGACGTGCTGCGTAAGCTGGCGTCTCATCCGCTGACCGATCGGGGCCTCGAAGCATTTCTCGAAGACTGGCGATCAACCGGCCAAACAATCCTCGGTTAGGCATGGCATCTGACGCAAAAAACGCTCCCGCGCTTACCGACCCGCGCCTGAGCGCAGCCGAAGTCCGCGGTTTTTTGAAAAGCAATCCGGATTTCCTCGCCGAGAACGCGGAGCTGTTGCAAATATTGCTGCCGCCCACGAACCAGCAGGGCGACACCGTTCTCGATATGCAACAGTTCATGGTCGAACGATTGCAGCGCGAGGTCGGGCGGCTTAAGGCGTTACAAGGTGAGTTAATTAGCGCCGGTCGTAGCAACCTCTCCAGCCAAAGCCAGATCCACACCGTTGTATTGGCGTTACTGGAAGCGCAGACCTTCGAGCAGGTTATCGAGGTGGTGACGACCGATCTCGCGACCTTGCTGGACGTCGATGTCGTCAGCCTGGCCATCGAATCGGTTGGCGATGATGTCCATCCCGGATTGAAACAGGGTGTGCGCGTCGTCGAGCGCGGCGCGGTTAGCGCCCTCTTGGGCGATAGCCGCGAAGTACTCCTGCGCGGCGATATCGAGGGTGAAGTTTCAATTTACGGAAGCGGTGCCCCACTCGTGCATTCCGATGTTATCGTTCGGGTCGATCTGGGGCCACGCGCACCAGCCTGCCTTCTCGCCATGGGCTCGCGCGAGAAGAAGCGTTTTCACGCCGGGCAGGGAACTGAGCTGCTGTGTTTTCTAGGGCGGGTTGTCGCCCGCTCGATCAAAACTTGGCTGAGCTTGCCCGCCTAGAGTTATTGCTCGCCGACGAGCCCGCTCGGCAAGCGCTACGTGATTGGTACGCGTGGCTTTATGCCGAGCGCCAGGTTTCTACACACACGCTGAACGCCTACACGCACGATCTCCGACTATTCCTCGCATTCATCGGCGAACACCGGGGAGGTCAGCCGTGCTTGGCGGAATTAGCCGAACTGCAACCAACCGATTTTCGGGCGTTCATGGCCCAACGGTTGGCGGATGGAATCGCCCATTCCTCGCTGGCGCGGGCGATGTCGGTCATCCGCGGATTCTTCAAAAGGACGGCCAAGTCCGGCTACGCCGAAAACCCCGCCCTGGCCGCGGTGCGTTCACCGAAGATTCCGCCGCCTATTCCCAAGCCGCTATCGATCAAGGATGCGCGGGCCGTGCTCGCCAGTTCCAGCGACCCCGACACCGACACTGAGCCCTGGATCGAAGCGCGCGATGCGGCGGTGCTGACACTTCTCTATGGGTGCGGTCTCCGCATATCGGAAGCGTTGGGGCTCAATCGGCATCACCTCGAACAACTAAGGGGGGATGTTCTCCGGGTCCTGGGCAAGGGCGACAAAGAGCGCATCGTGCCGCTGCTGCCGGCAGTAAACCAGGCGGTCGAGCGCTATGTCGATCTGTGTCCCTATCCTGGCGGCGCCGAGGCGCCACTGTTCGTTGGTGCCAGGGGTGGTCGGCTTCAGCCGGCGATCGTCCAACGTAGAGTGCGCAACCTACGAGGCCGACTGGGTTTGCCCAACACGGCGACGCCGCATGCGCTGCGTCATAGTTTTGCGACCCATCTGCTGGCCCGTGGCGGCGATCTCAGAACCATCCAGGAACTGCTCGGACACGTATCGCTATCAACCACGCAACGCTACACCGCCGTCGATACCGAGCGGCTGCTGGAGGTTTACGATCAACGACACCCGCAGGGGCGCAACGCGGACCATGGCGAGCCGGCGCAGAGCGTTTGGCGTTGGGTAGCCGATCTTAAAACGCGCTAGCCCTTCGAACGATTGCGCACCAACGCCAGCGCAATTGGCCCGAGCGCCGCAACCACGCCCATGCTGAGCAGCGCCAGTCCCCATGATATGACTGAGTCACCGCCGCTGACATCGAGAACAACGCCAACCCCCAACGGTCCTAGGAAGCCCGCGGCGAAGCCGAACGTTGAATGGA
>CAUZWH010000104.1:0-8805 GCA_963583675.1 Alphaproteobacteria bacterium | reverse complement strand
CGCCGCCGCTATTGCGGCCGCCTAGGCCACTTCTCTGGGAAACTGCATTTCGACCATCAGTCCGTTGGGATCTTCGACAAACAGCTGGTCGACGTCGAGTTCCGGTAGCTTCAAGACCTTGTAGGTCACGCCGATTGCTTCGAGGTGCTGGCGCATCGCCTCGTAGTCGTCGCCCGAAAAGGCGATATGGTCGACCGACCCCGAACCGCGCGTCGTTTGCTCGATGTTGCCGACATAAACTTCCTGGTGTTTTCCGTCAAACAGATGGATAACCGGTGTCACGCCACAATAAAGCCAGAAGCCGGGATTTTCGAAGGAAGGTCGCGAACCCATGCGCATTCCGAGAACATCGACGTAGAATGCGATGGTTTCGTCGACGTTCTGCGCGCGAATCGTAAAATGGTTGAATCCGTGTAGCGACATTTTCACATCCTTCGAACAATGCTGCGCAAAGCGCCAGAGCTTGCCAACATAAGAGCGGGACTCCTGGGCAGCAACCGTTTCCCACTTTGATCGCCGGTTTATGCGCGTGCTACCAGTGAGAGCTAAGCACCCACGTAATCTTCGAGATGCCCGATATGAACACCACGCAAGACACCCCCACCACGACCAAGGCGCACGAAGCGGTTTCGCGACGGGATCTGATCGAACGGGCCCGCGACCTGGTCCCGACATTGCGCGAACGTGCTCCCCAGGCCGAGGCGCAACGTCTCATCCTCGACGAAACCGTCCAGGATTTTCACGACGCCGGGTTGTGGCGCATGCTGCAGCCAAAGCGCTGGGGCGGCCACGAAATGGATTTCGGGCTGATTGTCGATGTGTGTTCCGAAGTCGGCCGCGGCTGCACTTCGAGCGCCTGGATCTTGGGAAATTTCTCAAGCCGTCTATGGCAGATCGGCATGCTTCCCGAGCAAGCCCAGCAGGACATCTGGGGCAAGGACACCAGCACTTTGGTGTGCTCGACCTACGTATTCCCAGCCGGACACGTGACGAAAGTGAGCGACGGTTGGCGGGTGCGCGGCAATTTCCCTTGGCCTTTCGCGAGCGGGGTCGACCTTTCCGAGTGGGCCACGATCGGTGCGCTCCTTCACGACGAAAGTGACGCCGAAAAACCGCCCGAACATATCCAGCTCCTGCTACACAAATCGGAATATACGACCAACGACACGTGGTACGCCGCCGGCCTAGTCGGCACCGGCAGCAAGGACCTGATTGTCGACGAGGTGGTTATCCCCGAACACCGGGGCACGCTAATTACGGAATTCCGGGGTGGCCCGACGCCCGGCAGCGCAACCAACCCAGGCCCGCTCTACCAGCTACCAGCTTTCGCGCTGTTCCCCCACATTGCCGCCGCCCCTGGTCTCGGCGCCGCCCAGGCTGCGGTCGAAGATAGCTTCAAATCTACTAAGTCGCGGGTCACGTCCTATCTGGCCCAAGACGCCGCCAAGCTCAGTCCGGTGCAGATCAAGCTTGCGGAAGCCAGCGCCTGCGTCAACACGGCGCGCATGTTGCTCAAGAGCAATTGCGATGAGGCGACCGCGATTGCGGCAGATACCGCAACCTGGTCGATCGAAGATCGCGTGCGCTATCGCCGAGACGGCGCCTATGCCGCGAAATTGTACCAGCAGGCGGTCGATCTCTGCGTCCAGGTCACCGGCGCCGCCGGCCTGTACTCGCGTAACCCGATGCAGCGCTATTTCCGAGACGTCCACGCCGTCGTGCAGCACATCTCACTGGTGTGGGACATCTCTGCGCAGATCTACAGCAGCACGATGCTGGGGTTGGATCCGCTGCTACCGACAGTGTGAGGCAATCACAACCGGGTCGCGTATTGCTCAACGCTCGGCGCAACTAGGCGGCGGCCTGCACGCGCTTGTAGATTTCGTCGTACATAAAGAACACAACGTCTTTGTAGGCATCGACGACCTTGAGAACGTGCTCCCGATCGGCCTGGCTCGGTGCGAATTCTTCGAGCAATCGCTTGCCGATATCGGAGTGATCGCCATCGGCGACATCGTGGACGCGCCAGAACGCGACCTGCTCTTCGTTAAAGCCAAATTTCTCCTGCATCTTGTCGGCAATCCGGCCGAAGGTGCCTGGAATCATTGCCTCACCACTCAGCATATGGGCCGTCGCGCCCTCTAGGAAACTGGTCTCGAGCACGCGTTCGAAATACGCCTTCCAGGCCAACGCGCGGGGCATGTATTCGGCGCTCCACAGTTCCTCCTCGCGCCACCCAACCGCGGTCCCGAAGTCGAGATACAGTTCGCAATGCGGCTTGCCGCCGGCAAACAAACGACCGGTGCCCTCCTCGTAACAGATCTCGGCGATCAGTATGCGCCAGCGATAGTCCGGACAATTCAGGTAGAGGCGACCGTGATAATTATGATTCGGCAGCGGCACGATGCTGTAGTGGAAAGCAAATTCCTTCAACTGCGCTATCGAAAGATTACCATCGACGAGATCGCGCCATAACGGTTGCGAGTAGAGCGGCCGTTCCTTGTGCATCTCGGCAATGCGGCCGAGAACGTCGTCAACGCTCAAGGTCATGTGTGAGCCCGCCCCTACTCGGCAGCCTGGATATGCCGGATCGCCTTGCCGAGCTCCTTGACGCGGCCTTGTGTGTACATGTCGTGCCACATTTTGTAGGAGAAATCGCTAACCCCTTTCGATTCGATCGGCGGTAGGTCGAGCTCGATCATTTCACCGCCAAGATAGACGTGTTGGATCCTCTCCTTCTCAAGCAGCAACGACACATTGCTCAACGGGTTGCCATCGAACACCAGGAAGTCCGCGTTGCAGCCAACCTCAATTCTACCGATCTTGTCGCCACCGCCGAGGAACGAGCCGCTTACAGCCGTCGCCGCGTTCAGCGCCTCTTGGGGCGAGAAACCCAGCAGTTCGACGAACAACTCGATCTCCCGGGCATTCCATTCGCCGTAGGGTGTGATGGCAAATCCGGTATCGGTTCCCGTCATGAACGGAACCCCGGCCCGATAAGCGCGCGGCAGTACGCTCATCGCCGCGTGCCACTCGCGCGAGCCAAGATCCGGCCGCACCTTGTGGTACATCGGATCGGTCGGCTGCGTGAAAATCTGATTGTGATACGGAACCAGCAGCGTCGGACAAATAGCGCAGCCATTGTCCAACATGGTCTCGATACATTCATCGTCGGCCCACGAGGCGTGGAAAATCAAATCCGCCCCGGCTCGCGCAGAGAGCAGCGTGCCTTCCCGGCCGCGCGCATGCATGGCAGTTTTCTTACCGAGACGATGGCACTCGTCGACCATCCGCTTGGTCTCGTCCTCGGTGAACGAGGCCAGCAGTTCGCCGTCGCGGCTGAGATGGCGTCCATCCATCGCGAACTTGACAAAATCCACACCATCTTTGATCTGCATTCGGATGACTTCGATCGCCTGGTCCATATCGGTCACCACCTTGCCGATACCGGTGACCGGATTGCCGACCGAGTAGACTGGGAAATAGTCGGTGAGGCCCTGGTGGCTGGTGATGTATTGGGACGAGCAGTTGATCCGGGGTCCGACAAAAATCCCGGCGTTGATGGCATCGCGAATCGAAACCGCTACGTGGTTCGATCCACCGGGATCACCGATCGAGGTATAACCGGCCGCCAGCATTCGCTGCGCCCCGATGAGACCGCGCAGCGCACGAAACTCGGTGCTCGCGTAGAAGTCGATGTCCTCCTCACACATGGCATTGCCGTAGGTGAGATGGGTGTGGAGGTCGACCAAACCGGGCAGTACGAAGTATTGGCTGTGATCAGCCACTTCATCGCCTTCGGCCGGAACGGGTGCGTCGCCGGTGGGTCCGACAAACGTAATCATTCGATCGTCAACGATGATCGTTTGCTCGGTCTTGGCGTCTTCGATCAGACCGCTATAGAGGTGTCCGCAGCGGAAATGTTTAGCCATTATTCTCTCCCCTGGGCGGTTGCCGTTGGTTACCGATTGTGGACCGCAACCGCGATGCGTCTGAAGCGCAAAATTAAAACAAAGCTAGGCCGCCAGAAGTGCAAACGCAAGATCGCGGAATCGACCGCTAACCGTTGGCTTCGTTCGCTTGAGTCCGCTTGCCATGACGCTTCAGCCGCAACGCGAGCCGCGCGCGTCGGTAGCGAATGATGAACCGGAGCCCCCACCAATAGCCAACGATACTGGCGACCGCGGCGTAGGGAATCGAGCCCACTAGGAGCCGCAAGCCCCAATCGTGCACGATCACGGAAAAATAGGTCCCAACGACTTCGAACCAGCCGGTATCGGGCTCAAACGTTTGGTTCCAGACGCCAACGAATGCCTGATAGCCGGTTAGGCCGGCCGAGGTGTCGCCAAGGATCATCCGTCCGGTGACAAAGAACACGTAGTAAAGCGGTAGAAACGTTAGGGGGTTGGTAACAATGGTCCACGCCAAGGCGCCGAGATAGTTAAAATCCCAGTTGAACGCACGCCGGGCGATGAACCAGGTAAAAGAGACACCGATTATTTGAATCCCAACCGTCGGTGTCAGCCCCCAGATCAATCCGATCAAGACCCCGCGAGCCGAGTGCTCCGGTGGATGCGGGCTGCGCTTCAGGGGAATGATCAACTGATGGCGCGCGATCGTTTTTAGTTGCTCGAAGAACGGACGGGCTCGTAGCTTTGCCAATCGGTGAAACTCCCTGCAGCGCGCAGCTCTTTGTCATCGTGAGGCCAAGCGCAACGTCGATCGAACCTACCACGCAGCGCGTGGCAGCAACCGGGCGATGAAGTAGCACCCGACGAACGATCGGTAAATCGATCATGTCGGCCCTCTTATAAGGTGTATAGAGTCACCTGCGACCTCGCTATCGACCACAACCGATCTTGATGGCCCCATCCCGTTCAAAAAAAGCTGCAGTCAAGCACGCCAACGGCGCCCTAGCCGGTTATCACGCGGGCGACGATTTCTACGAGATGCTAGGGATGGCCGGACGTCCTGCTTCATACACGGCGGAAATTCGCCGGTGCCTGGCATCGCTTGATATCGCGACGCTGCGCGCACGAGCCAAAGACGCCCAACGCGAACTCTATAATCTCGGGATTACGTTCACCGTCTACACCGAACGGGACGTGATCGACCGGGTCTTGCCGTTCGACGTGATCCCACGCGTGCTCTCACGCGACGATTGGCGCCAAATCGATCGTGGGGTTAAACAGCGGGTGACCGCGCTAAATCTATTTCTGTGTGACATCTATGGCCGCCAGTCTGTCTTAAAGGATGGCGTGGTCCCCGCCGATCTGATTCTCGAGAACGATCAATACCAACCTTTGATGCACGGGATCATGCCGCGTCACAGCTCGTTCGTGAACATATGCGGGATCGATATCGTACGTGACGATCGCGGGCGGTTTTTGGTCCTCGAAGACAATGCGCGTACGCCGTCGGGGGTTTCCTACGTCATCGAAAACCGCCAGATGATGTTGCGCGCCTTTCCCGACCTGCTCGCAGACACACGCACCCAACGGGTCGGAGACTATGGGGTGCGCCTGGCCGAGGCATTGGCCGAAATGGCACCGGAATCGGTGCTGGACCCGCAAGTCGTCGTCATGTCGCCAGCACCGGGCTGGATACATTGGGCAGCACGTGACGCACCATAATGAAGAATGGGTGTACACCGATGACGCGAGCTGCCTGCACATGTTCCTTGTTCTTCTCGACCATGGTTGATCCGCGCACCGTGCGGGAAAAATGGACCCAGACCGAAACGGCGATTGCAAACACAAGCACGTAGACCGCGAGATCATCGTGCCGATCACGTGGGAGGATTCCGCGCAAAACACCGTCGATCAGCAACGCAATAAGGAATTGCCGGAAAGCTGATCTGAACGTCGGCGATCCGCATGATGAAGGCATCAATCGGGCCGGCTGCTTGTGCCCCCGTCCGGCGGCAGCTAGCATCGCTTTGAATTGACGGCAGCAACGCCGATCATCCAGAAGGGTTCGCAATGCAAAATTGGAGCGACTTGAAGTGGCCTGAAAACGACTTCAGCGCCGTGCCATATCCTGTTTTTTACGACAAGAGCGTCTATGACGCCGAGCAGGAGCGGATCTTTCGCGGCC
This sequence comes from Alphaproteobacteria bacterium, assembly GCA_963583675.1. GTDB lineage: Bacteria > Pseudomonadota > Alphaproteobacteria > SHVV01 > SHVV01 > CAUZWH01. Next base: position 2,709 of record CAUZWH010000104.1, on the reverse strand, counting down.
CCCTATGGTGTTACGCCGCGCTGCAGGCCGAAATCCCCAACCCGGGTGACTACAAGACCACGTTCATCGGCGATACCCCAATCGTGGTCAATCGCGCCCAGGACGGCTCAGTCCACGCCTTCGTCAATCGTTGTGCGCACCGCGGCACGCTGCTCGTCCGCGATCAGTTTGGCAATCGCGAAGACCATACCTGCATCTACCATCACTGGTGCTACGACCTTGAAGGCAATCTGATCGGGGTGCCGTTCCTTCGCGGTCTAAAAGGCAAGGGCGGTATGCCCGAAGACTTCAAACTGACCGACCACGGTTTGCGCACGCTCAACGTCGAAACCTACAACGAGGTGATTTTCGTCTCTTTCCACGACGATCCCGAGCCGTTGCGCGAATTTCTCGATGAACCGATGCGCGAGACGATTGATCGCTTGTTTCCGCGGCCGATCGAAGTGCTCGGTTACATGCGCCAACTGATACCTGGCAACTGGAAGCTATATTTCGAAAACTTGATGGACGCCTATCACGGCGGTCTGCTGCATCAATTCCAGACCACATTTGCGATCGCCCGGAATACCCAGGTAGGCGGATCGATCCTTGATAAACGTGGCCGTCACCGCATGTGTTTTACCATGGCCGGAAGCGACACCGACGAAGACGCCAAGTCGGGATATGACGGTGATTCCGCGTTTAACGATCAGATGGTGCTCGAAGACCCGACCGTGACCGACCTAATTCAGGAGGACGACACCGGGGAAGGATTGACCATGATGGCGATCTTCCCATCGGTGTTCTTCCAACGTCTCAACAACACGCTGGCGACGCGGCAGATCAAGCCCAAACGGCCCAATGCGTTTGAACTTTACTGGACCTATTACGGCTACAAGGGCGAATCGGCGGAAATACGCCGCGCGCGCATGCGTCAGGTCAACTTGGTCGGTCCCGGGGGCTTGGTATCGATGGAGGACGGTGAAGCCGGCCGCTTAGTGCAACTCGGCATCGACGGTGCCGAGAACGAGCATTCCTTAATCGCCATGGGCGGCACCGGTCCGATTGATCATCAATACACGATCAATACCGAAGTCCCGATTCGCGGCTTCTGGCGCTATTACTGCCATTTGATGGGATACGTCCCCGAAGGCGGCTCGGCCTGGCCGCCGCCGCCGCCGCAGGCGCAAGCCGCCGAATAATCTCCACGATGAGTGAAGCCGCAACGGCCGTGGTGACGGGCGGCGAACTGGCTTGGCCCGCCGCCGACTTTAGTCGCGTCCCGTACAAGGTTTTCACGGATTCGACGATTTATGAGGCCGAGCAAGCACGCGTGTTTCGTGGTCCGACCTGGAACTATCTGGCGCTCGAGGCCGAGATAGCAAAGCCCGGCGATTACAAGACCACATTTCTCGGCGATACCCCCGTCGTCGTCAACCGGGCGCGGGATGGTTCCATCCACGCCTTCGTCAACCGCTGCGTTCATCGTGGCACGACGTTGGTGCGGCATCTGACCGGCAACGCCGACACCCATACCTGCATCTATCATCACTGGTGCTACGACCTCGAGGGCAATCTGATCGGCATCCCCTTTCAACGCGGGATGGATGGCAAAGGCGGCATGCCGAAGGAATTCCGCAAGGAAGACCACGGCCTCGCTTTGCTACGGGTAGCGACCTATCGCGGCGTAATTTTCGGCACGATGCACGACGATACCGAAGCGCTCGAAGACTATCTCGACGCGCCGATGCGCGCCTACTTCGATGAACTGTTCTATAAGCCCGTCGAAGTTCTGGGGTACATGCGCCAGCGTATGCCGGCGAATTGGAAGTTGTATTTCGAGAACCTCAATGACCCCTACCATGCCGGGCTCTTGCATCAATTTCAGACCACCTTCGGCATCTTCACCAATACCCAAGCCGGCGGCTCGGTGATGGACAAACTCAAGCGCCACCGCTTGGGCTACGCCATCTATGCAAGCGAAGATATCGAAGCGACCAAGAGCGAATATAGCGGGACCACCGTTTACAATGATGCCTTAACTCTGCGCGACCCGTCATTGGTCGCTTTCTACGATGAAGAGGGCGACTGCAAAGCGGTCAACATGCTGACGGTGTTCCCGAGCGTGTTTTTCCAACGTCTGTCGAATACGCTCGCGACGCGGCAAATCCGCCCCAAGAGTCCAGACGAGTTCGAACTTTACTGGACCTATTTCGGCTACGCCGATGACACGCCGGCATTGCGTGAAATGCGGATGCGTCAGGTCAATCTGGTGGGTCCGGCCGGTCTGGTTTCGATGGAGGACGGCGAAGCGGGCGTCCTCGTACAAAAATCCCTACGCGCGGGGGGTCACTCACACTCCATCATTGAGATGGGCGGGACCGGTGCGATCGAAGATCAAAACACGATCCTGACCGAGGTCCCCGTACGCGGCTTTTGGCGCTACTATTGTGGCCTCATGGGTTTCGCGCCCGCGGTAGTTGGCTAATCAATGGCGGCAAAACAACTCATTGTCATCGCACTTGTGGCGGTCCTGGCCGGTTGTGCCGCAATCAGCAACATCACGCTGCCGAGCCAAGAAGAAGTTACCCACGCCCTACAGACGATGTTCGATGGTCGCAGCGAGCGGATCGGCAAGGCCACCAAAGCGCAGGGCCCAACGCCGGGCCATTCCGCCCCCCAGGTTTCATCGCTTGAGATCAAGAAATGGAAATTGATCGAAAACACTTA
>CAUZWH010000103.1:0-9130 GCA_963583675.1 Alphaproteobacteria bacterium | reverse complement strand
CTCCGTCAGTCCCGCTGCCAGACGCGCAGCCATCCGGTTCGCATTGCCGGCGAGCCTGAGCCACAAATCATCCGTAGCCATCGCCTCGAGTTGCGCGGCGGCAAAACGCATTTTAGAAAACAAGTGCCCGGCCCGCTTGCGGCGCCAGGCAAAGGCTTCAAAATCCTCTGCAGCAAATTTCGATCCTTCAAAGAACACCACCGCCTCAGCCGCGAGCGCGCCATTTTTGGTGGCGCCGAAAGAGAGAACCTCGACCCCCGCCCGCCACGTCACGTCCGCCGGTGTACAGCCCAATTGGGCGACCGCGTTAGCCAGGCGGGCACCATCCATGTGCAACCGCAGGCCCCGCGCCTGCCCGACCTCGTTGAGCGCGCCGACCTCATCGGGGGTGTAGACCGTACCGGCCTCAGTTGCCTGCGAGAGGCTTACCGCCGCGCGCTTAACGCTGTGGGGAAAGCGCTCCACCTCAGTTTCCAAAGTCGCTTCCAAACCGTCGGCGCTTATTTTGGCCGCGTTGCCCTCAACCAGCATCAACTTGCCGCCGCCGGTATAGAATTCCGGCGCGCCCGCTTCGTCGGTCGCGATGTGCGACATCGCGTGGCAATATACCGAGCCATAAGGTGGGCATAGCATCGCCAACGCTAATGCGTTGGCCGCCGTTCCCGTGGCGACCGGGAATACCCGCACGCGCGCTTCGAACAGATTCGAATAGACCTCGTCGAGTGCGCCGCTGGTACCGTCGCCGCCGTAGGGGGCTGCAACTCCGTTATTTACTCGCTCAATCGCGGCCATTATCTCGGGCGCGACCCCGGCGATGTTATCGCTGCCAAAGTTCATCCGGTTCCTCGGTGGCCGCCATCGAGCGCGTTGAGGCAAGGGCCATTATCACGGGCCGGTCGTGATCGGGCGTCCAGTCGCTGGTATGGAGCGGTATTTCGCAAAACCTTTGACGCTCCCCCGCTCGCTCAATCGTATGCGCCGACGTTAGCACGGCCTCACCTGCCAGCACCGACGTAACCAGCCAAACAAGATCAGGTTCCCAAGCGAGTTCAAGATCCCGCGCCGAGGGTTGGGCCGAATGGTCGGGATGCGAGTGATAGAGCCCGACGATGTTCTCGTCACCGCCCCGTAAACTTCTTTGCAGATTGAAACGTAGAGCCGGATCAATCTCGAAAGATTTCGCTTTTTCCGAGGCAACGTTGTCGCTCGGCACCACCTCGCGCACGCTGCAGCAATCATCAGTAGTCCAGCGGCCCACCAGCAGACCGCAGATTTCCTCGGGGTACCCCGCCTCGGCCGCGGCAACGATCGCCTTGAGGTCAATCGGGCTGAGCGTAATCACGGCGCCGCTACCAAATCGATGGCCCCGAGATTGCGTCCGCTCGCGAGATCAATCAACAGCAGTCGAGGCGCGCGATCAGAAAATTCGAGATGGATGATGGCGCGGCCATCGCCGATCGAGGTATTCATCACGCGTGCGCCGGCAGGTATCTCCACCATCTGTGGATCGAAACTCGGCACCGAGTCGGGCGCGTACGCGGCGCGATTGGCAATCGTCGTAACAATGACGGTAATCATCACAACGATGGCGACGGTCATGCCAATCACCAACACCTTGAGGCCTTGCATGTTTTGGTTCAATCTCCGTAGATGACCTGTCCGCCAGAAGGTGGCCTCGGTGCGGCCGTTCACCGCGTTGTGACTGCGGCTGACTCGGCGGGGCAACGAACCGACCGCGTTCTTGCGGAAGCGCTGCCCAGCCTCTCCCGGGCACGCATCCAATCACTCATCGAGGCGGGCCAAGTGGAGGTCGACGGCGCGACCTTAGACGCCGCCTCCCGACGGGTCAAACCAGGTCAGGTGATCGTCGTCGCCGTACCACCACCGCGAGATCCAGTCCCGCGTGCCCAGGCAATTGAGCTCGAGATAATTTTTGAGGATGCGTCTCTCATCGTCATCAATAAACCAGCGGGGCTGGTGGTCCACCCCGCGCCCGGCAATCCCGACCGCACCCTCGTCAACGCCCTCATCCATCACTGCGGTGATGGGCTGCGCGGCATTGGCGGTGTGAGGCGGCCGGGAATCGTGCACCGCCTCGACAAGAACACCAGCGGCTTGTTGGTTGCCGCCAAGACCAACGAAGCCCACCAATCGCTGGTGCAACAATTCGCCGCACACAGCATTGAACGTGCCTATCTTGCGATCGTCTGGGGCGTGCCCGCACCGCATCGCGATACGATCCGCAGCGAGATTGGCCGTAGCCGGCACGATCGCAAAAAGATGGCTGTCGTTACGCGCGGCGGCAAGGAGGCGATAACCCATTATCGGGTCCGCGAGGTCATCGCCGGCGGTGCGCTCGCATTGGTGCAATGCATGCTTGAGACCGGCCGTACACATCAGATCAGGGTGCACCTGGCGAGCGCCGGTTACCCAGTGGTGGGCGATCCCACTTACGGACACCGTCGCGGCCAACGCCTTCGCGCCGTGCCCGAGAGTCAACGCGAGGCGATCGCCTCGTTCGGGCGCCAGGCATTGCATGCGTTTCGGCTCGGCTTCGAGCACCCGGAAACGCATAAAACACTGGTATTTGAAACAAAATTACCCATCGAAATGAAAATATTGTTGAATCGGTTAGACTCCCAGCAGGCACCTTGAACGAGCCCTGGGTCGTTCATACGTGTCTGCAAGTGCGCCCGGTAGGCGCACCCCGCGATTGGGCGGAACGTGCAGCTCTGAGAGTTGAGGATCTGCGAGAAGTAATGGGGGTCCGCGGACAGCGGATACAAGAAAAGTATGGCGAAACTTCCCTCGATAGCGTTTGAAGGCAGTCTGTCGCGGTACCTGCAGGAGATTCGCAAATTTCCGATGTTGGAGCCGCAGGAGGAGTTCATCCTCGGCAAGCGCTGGCGCGAACATGGCGACACTGAAGCCGCCCACAAGCTCGTTACGAGCCATCTGCGCCTGGTCGCGAAAATAGCCATGGGCTATCGCGGCTACGGTCTGCCGCTGGGCGAAATGGTCTCTGAAGGCAATGTCGGCTTGATGCAGGCGGTCAAACGTTTTGAGCCCGAACGTGGTTTCAAACTGGCGACCTATGCGATGTGGTGGATTCGCGCGTCGATCCAGGAATACATCCTCCACTCATGGTCTCTGGTAAAAATGGGGACCACCGCGGCGCAGAAAAAGTTGTTCTTCAACCTTCGAAAGCTGAAGGGCCAACTCAATGCGCTGGAGGAAGGTGACCTGTCGCCCGAAAATGTCGAGAAGATCGCCCATCGCCTTGATGTAAGTGAAAAAGACGTCGTCTCAATGAACCAACGTATGGCGGGACCCGACAATTCTCTGAATGCGCCGTTGCGCCAAGACGGCGAAGGCGAATGGATGGATTGGCTCGTCGACGATGCGCCCGATCAGGAAACCACGATCGGCGAACAGCAGGAATTCGAGCAACGCCGCGAATTCCTCACTCAGGCGATGAAAGGCCTGGGCGATCGCGAGCGGCATATTCTTAACGAACGCCGGCTAAGAGAAGAGCCGATGACGCTTGAGGATCTCAGTAAGGAATATGGGATCAGTCGAGAACGCGTGCGTCAGATCGAACTCCGGGCGTTTGAAAAACTACAGAAAGCGGTGCGCAACGCACAGCGCGAATCGCAGCAGGATTCGTAGATCTCTGAGCCTTGCCGCGTTTGAAGCCTCTTAATCGGCAAAGGGATCGCGCACCAGGATCGTATCGTCGCGCTCTGGGCTGGTCGATAGCAACGCCACGGGTGCATCGATCAGCTCTTCAATCCGGCGGATATACTTAACCGCGGTTGCCGGGAGTTCGGCCCAGCTGCGCGCACCGGCTGTGCTTTCGGACCAACCCTCCAGGGTTTCGTATACCGGCTTGACCCGCTCCTGTTGCCCAGTTGCTGACGGAAAAATATTACTCGACTGTCCGTCGAGGCGATAGCCGACGCACACCTTGAGCGGGTTGAGGCCGTCGAGAACATCCAGTTTGGTTAAGGCAATCCCAGTGATTCCACCAACTTTTATGGCCTGTCGCACCATCGTCGCGTCAAACCATCCGCAACGCCTGCGCCGGCCGGTTACCGTGCCAAACTCCCGGCCGCGCTCGCCCAACGCGGTGCCAACATCATCTTTGAGTTCGGTTGGGAACGGGCCGCCGCCGACTCGGGTTGTGTAGGCTTTTGTAATACCTAGGACATAGCCAACCGCGCTCGGACCGACGCCGCTACCCGCGGCAGCCTGCCCCGCTACCGTGTTCGATGACGTCACGTAGGGATAGGTTCCATGGTCAATATCGAGCATCGCGCCTTGCGCACCCTCAAACAGTATACGTTTGCCCGCGCGCCGGGCATCATCCAACCTGCGCCAAACTGTGTCGCTAAACGGAAGAATACGCGGCGCCACGTCCGCCAACTCACGGAGCAGACCGTCGCGGTCGATCTCCGCCGCACCAAGGCCGCGCCGCAAAGCATTGTGATGGAATAACAGGGCATCGACTTTATCGGCCAGCGTGGTCGCATCATCTAGGTCGCACAGCCGGATGGCGCGACGTGCAACTTTATCCTCGTAGGCCGGGCCGATGCCGCGCCGCGTCGTGCCGATGTGCCCGGCACCCGCCAAATCCTCCCGCAACGCATCGAGTTCACGGTGCAGCGGTAGAATTAGAGCCACATTCTCAGCGACATGCAGGTTGTCCGGCGTGATCTCGACGTCCAAACCGCGAACGGTTTCGATCTCGTCGAGCAGCGCCCATGGATCAACCACGACGCCGTTGCCAATAATCGATAGTTTACCAGGCCGAACCACGCCGGATGGCAGCAGGCTTAGCTTGTAGGTGACGCCATCGATGACCAAGGTGTGGCCGGCGTTGTGCCCGCCCTGGAAACGAACCACCACATCAGCGCGCTGTGACAGCCAATCAACGATCTTGCCTTTGCCTTCGTCACCCCACTGCGCACCAACTACCGCGACATTAGGCATCCTGAGGCTCCCAACGCTTAACCGTCATCTTCGACCGTCGCGATAGCGCCATCGCGGTACACATGCGTACAGCCCAGCCGGCGCGCTTCGGTGCGGGGGTCGGCTACTTCGTTCAGTCCCTGCACCGTACGCCATCCCTCGCTGCGCAATCGATTGCCGTCATCGCGCGACGCACCCTCAGGCAGATAGACATGTGGGATCGCCGGGGCCGCGGGCAACGCGCGCAGCAACGAATCCAAATACATCGTAAACCCGGTGGCCGGCTCGCCGTCGTCGAGCAAGTAGCGACCGCCACGTCCGAGTTCACCGCGGATGCCACGACCAAACAACGCGAAGCTCAAACCGGCATGATACTCAAAACCGCGGAACTCGCTCGGATCGACGGTTAGGGTAAGCTCAGGTAGCACGCTTCGGACACTCGCGACCACCGCTTCAAGGTCCTCGCAGATGGCGCGCGCCGCCAGAGGGAGCGGCGCTGCGCGGAGCGCCTCGATAGCGACATCCGCGGTGCCGGTGGCGTTGATGAGATCGCGCAAAATAGGAAGATCGGCGGCCACTTCATCGAGACGCACCGCGTCTTTTCGATCAAGCGCCGTACGCACGGCCTCTGCGCGGGCAGGCGAAAGATTGAGCCCGGCACATATGACCGGAACCAGATTCGGAAGCGAGAGATCGACCGAGAGCCCCTCGACTCCAAGTTCGGCGAGCGCTTCTACAGCCAATGTGATGAGCTCCCTATCACCGGACGGGTCGGCTATCCCGACCAATTCAGCGCCAACCTGACGAATCTCGCGATCCGGGCGAAGCTGGTCACCGCGCACACGCAACACCTGCCCGGCATAGGACAAGCGCAGCGGGCGCGGCAAATCACGAAGCCGCGTGGTGGCAATGCGGGCAATCTGCAAAGTCATGTCCGGCCGCACACCCATCATACGCTGGGAAACCGGATCCATAAGACGGAACATTTGATCAGCAACCGCTTCGCCTGGGCCCGTGAGGAGGGTCTCTTCGAACTCGACCAAGGGCGGCTTAACCCGCTGATAGCCGAATGACGTGAGGCGCCGCATTATGCGCTCAGTGAGGTCGGCTTCGAATCCGGCCAACGGTGGCAAGTCGTCGCGCAACCCTTCCGGCAGCAGCCCCTTATCCCGATAAGCGCTCATCTCTTACATTTCGCTTCGAATTGATATTGGATCGGTCGCGACGACGCGGCCGACGTCCTCCTTATCGTGCCAGTGGCACGGCCTCTCCCACATACGGTAGTTCGCGCACCGCACCGAGAATGTCGGCGGGGATCGGTTCGTCAAGTTCGATCAGCGCCAACGCTTCGCCACCCCGCGTACTCCGGCCCAGGTTGAATGTTGCGATGTTGACACCCGCGTCGCCCAACGTTGTTCCCAAACGACCGATGAACCCGGGTTTGTCCTCGTTGGTCACATATAACATGTTCGGGCCCAACTTAGCTTCGATCGCGATCCCATTGAGTTCGACAACTCTCGGGTGCTGATCCGAGTAGAGCGTACCGGCAATCGATAATTCTTTCCCTTCCAGGCCGACACGCAGCCGTACCATGGTCTGATAATCGCCAGGTGCCGAGCGCGTTACTTCACTAACATCGATGTTACGCTCTTCGGCGATCATCGGCGCGTTAATCATGTTGACGTTCTCTAGCTGCCGTGACAACAAGCCCTCCAACGCCAGGGCCGTAAGGGGCTTGGTGTTGAGGGTCGCCACGGTACCCTCATACTCGATCGCCACGGAAACGATCGCTTCATCGGCGAGCTGCCCCAGCAGGCTACCAAGCTGACGAACGATGCTCATATATGGCTTCAGCCGCGGCGCCTCGTCGGAACTCACAGAGGGCATGTTTATCGCATTAGTAACCGCACCGTTCAGCAGATAGTCCGACATCTGTTCGGCGATCTGCGCCGCGACCTTCTCCTGGGCTTCTGTCGTCGCAGCGCCCAGATGCGGTGTCACCACCACTTGGTCCATGCCGAACAAGACGTTTTCCGTGGCCGGTTCTTCGACAAACACATCCATTGCTGCGCCGGCCACGTAGCCCTCGTCGAGCGCGTCTTTGAGGTCTTGTTCGACAATCAAGCCGCCCCGCGCGCAATTGATGATGAAGACGCCACGCTTCATTTTAGCAATCGCCGCGCTGTCGATGATATCGCGCGTCGAATCGGTCAGGGGCGTATGCAATGTGATCAGATCAGCGCGGGCGAACAAATCATCGAGGTCGAGCTTCTCGATCCCGAGATCAGTGGCCCGTTCACCCGAGAGATAAGGATCGAAAGCAACGACATGCATTTTCAGCCCCTGCGCCCGATCGGCAACGATCGAACCAATGTTGCCGCAGCCGATGATGCCAAGGCATTTACCCGATAGCTCCACCCCCATGAAACGAGATTTCTCCCACTTTCCAGCGTGAGTAGAAGCGTTGGCGGCGCCGATTTGCCGAGCGATGGCGAACATCATCGCCACGGCGTGTTCCGCTGTCGTGATGGCATTACCGAAGGGTGCGTTCATAACCACGATACCGCTTGCGGTAGCGGCGGGAATGTCAATGTTATCGACGCCGATTCCGGCTCGGCCGATAACTTTCAGGGCACCGGGATTGGCCAGCACGTCGGCCGTGACCTTGGTCGCCGAGCGGACCGCGAGCCCATCATAGTCGCCTATCACGGCTGCAAGTTCCTCCGCGGAGAGCCCGATGCGTTCGTCGACCTCGACTCCGCGCCCGTGGAAAACCTCGCGGGCGGGCGGACTCATTGCATCGGAGATCAATACACGTGGCATCAGATTGTCCTTCGTCGGACGGCGTTAGACGGCTTCTGCGAGCTCGGCTTTGGTCTTAGCGAAGGACCAATCGAGCCACGGCATCAGCGCCTCTACATCGGCCGCCTCGACCGTCGCCCCGGTCCAGATGCGAAGGCCGGGGGGCGCCTCTCGATGGCCGTTGATATCAAAGGCAACGCCCTCATCCTCAAGGCGTGAAACCATGCCGTGGACAACGGCCCACCGATTCTCGTCGTCAAGTGCTACGAACCAGGGGTCGGTTATCTTTAGACACACCGACGTGCACGACCGAGTGTGTAGATCGGCAGCAAGAAAATCAATCCACGGTGTCGCCTCGACCCACTTTTCAATTTGCGCAAGGTTGCCTTGTGACCGCGCTTCCATTGCCGCGACGCCGCCGATACTTTCGGCCCATCGCAACGCATCCAGTGCGTCCTCGACGCACATCATTGACGGTGTGTTGATCGTTTCCCCGGCGAACAGACCAGCGTTCAGCTTTCCGCCTTTGGTTAGTCGAAATACCTTCGGCATCGGCCAAGATGGCTGATGCGTTTCTAGCCGCGCAATCGCCCGCGGGCTGAGCACCAAAATCCCGTGCCCTGCTTCGCCGCCTAAAACCTTCTGCCAGGAAAAGGTCACCGCATCGAGCTTGTCCCAAGGCAGCGCCATCGCGAACACGGCCGACGTCGCATCGCAGATCGTCAACCCGGCGCGATCGGCCGCTATCCAGTCGCCATCGGGAACCCGAACACCCGACGTGGTTCCGTTCCACGCAAACACGACGTCACGATCGCTATCGACGGCGCTGAGATCCGAGATTTCTCCGTAAGGCGCTTCGAGGCGCCGGAGATCCTCAATCTTGAGCTGCTTGACGACATCAGTTACCCATCCGAAACCAAAATTCTCCCAAGCCAGCACGTCGACCCCTCGCGCGCCCAGAAGCGACCACATCGCCATCTCGAAAGCACCGGTGTCCGAGCCTGGTACTATCGCAATATGGTAGCCATCTGGCAGCCTAAGCAGAGCGCGTATGCGGTCGAGGATTTCCTGGAGTTTGGCCTTGCCGGGCTTAGATCTGTGCGATCGACCGAGGCAGGCTTGCTCAAGATGTTTCAGCGACCATCCGGGCCGCTTCGAACAGGGGCCCGACGAGAAATGCGGATTCCCCGGGCGTCTTGACGGCTTCATACGGCTCTCCCTTCCAGAAGAGTAGCAACCCGTTGGGGGGTCGTGGCCCGCGGCGGATATTAGGGATCGCCGTTGCAAAGTCAATTGACCGGCAAGGTACCTATGGCGCGGATTTCGCTTAGGGTGCCTGACCGAGCTTCCAACCCTC
>CAUZWH010000102.1:0-9191 GCA_963583675.1 Alphaproteobacteria bacterium | reverse complement strand
GTGATGCGGGTGTGTCGAAGGTAACGGTCATATGGATTTCGGCTGAAGATCGGCTCAATCTATCGCAGCGCCCGTGGGCGCGGTTGATTGGTCCGTCGCAATCCGTATCATTCGGCTGACACTGCGGTCAACGGCGCGACGCTAAAGTTGACGCCTCAGATGAATTGGAAGCGTTATGGCAATGCCGCCAGATCGATCGAATATCCCGGGTCCCCCGGAAACCCTCGAGGTCGAGGAAAACGTCGTCACCTGCGACGGCGATGGCGGCGCGCTTGGGCACCCGCGGGTCTACCTCAATCTTGGCGCCGACCGCACGGTTGAATGTCCCTATTGCGATCGTCGGTTCGTGCTTAAGGAAGATGCGTCGCAAGCCGCGCATTAATTCGTCCATTAGATTGCTAGCCAGTAAGAAACGCCTGTTTTCTAGTCCCCTGCCTCGAAACGCTATGGCATAGTGGGGAATGCCTCCAGCCGACGTTTCCCCTGCCGCTTCCGACACTAAAAAACCCCGGGAACGCATCTACCTGATCGACGGGTCCGGCTATATTTTCCGGGCCTATCATGCGTTACCGCGCCTGACCCGCAAGGATGGAACGCCGGTCGGTGCGGTCTCTGGCTTTTGCAACATGCTGGCAAAGCTGGTCAACGATGTCGGCGATGAAGGTGGCCTCGACCACATCGCGGTAATATTTGATGCCTCCCGCGATACCTTTCGCAACGAAATCTATAGCGACTACAAAGCCAATCGACCGCCGGCGCCGGAAGATCTGGTGCCGCAATTCCCGTTTTTTCGTCAGGCCGTGCACGCTTTCAACATGCCGTGTATCGAAATGGACGGCTATGAAGCCGACGATTTGATCGCGACGTTCACCAAGCAGGCGGTGGCGAACGGCTATGATGTCGCCATCGTATCTTCTGATAAGGATTTGATGCAGCTGGTGCGTGATGGCGTCATCATGCGCGATCCCATCAAGGGGCTGAAGCCAATTGGCGAAGACGAGGTCTTCGCCAAATTCGGGGTCGCGCCCGACAAAGTGATTGAGGTCCAAGCGTTGGCTGGCGATTCCGTCGACAACGTCCCCGGCGTTCCGGGGATTGGTGTCAAAACCGCGGCAGAGCTGATTAATACCTATGGCGATGTCGACAATCTGCTTGCCCATGCCGAGGAGATAAAGCAACCCAAACGCCGGGAAACGCTGATTGCCAATGCCGACAATGCACGCATGAGCCGCGAGCTTGTTATCCTCAAGGACGACGTACCGGTGGCGGAATCGGTCGACGATTTCGGTTTCCGTCAGCCCGACCCCGACACTTTGTTTCCGTTTCTTTACGAAATGGAATTCCTTCAACTCGCCGACCGCATGCGGGCCAAACTGGGCGGCGGGCCTGCGCCGGTAGCGCCACCGGCCAAACAGGTCGCGCCGGAAATTGACGGTGACGGTTATGCGACCGTGGATTCGGCCGCGGCGCTCGACGCCTGGGTGGCCGAAGCGACGGGTGCCGGTTTGGTTGCCGTGGCCGTCCATACCAGGGTACTCGGCTCTGCCTATGACGATCTGGTGGGAATTGCACTCGCGACGGCAGCCGGTCGTGCCTGCTATGTGCCGTTGGCCCATGTTTCGGCGGAGATCGAACTCGAACTCGGCGCCAAACGCGGTGACGACGGGGCGCCAACGCAACTTGATCGGGACGCTGCGTTGGCGACGCTCAAACCATTGTTCGAGGATCGCGGGGTTCTCAAGATCGGCCACGACGTTAAACATGCGGTAATAGTGCTGGCGCGGCACGCTATCGACGTCGCGCCGCTCGACGATTTGCTGGTGTTATCGCATGTGCTCGATGCCGGCCTGTACGGCCATGGCCGCGACGACCTTGCTGGCCGCTACCTCGAGCGCAATCTCACCACCTACAAAGAGGTGGTCGGTAGCGGCAAGTCGCAGGTTCCGTTCGATCAGGTAGCAGTTGAGCGGGCCTCAGCATTCGCTGCCGAGGACGCGGATGCGGTGTGGCAGATTTATTGGAAGATGAAACCGCGCTTGGCGCAGGAACATATGGTGTCGGTCTACGAAACCATGGAGCGGCCGCTGGTCAGGGTTCTTGCCGACATGGAGAGAGCGGGCATTCGGGTCGATCCGAAAATGCTACTCGAACTGTCGCGCGACTTCGCTAAGCGCGCCGCCGATCTGGAAGCCGAGATTCATGAGCTTGCCGGTCGCGAATTCAATGTCGGCTCGCCCAAACAATTGGGTGAGGTGATGTTCGACGAGATGGGGTTGCCCGGCGGCAAAAAAACCAAGACCGGCGCCTATGCGACCGGGGCTGATATCCTCGACGATCTGGCGGCGCAAGGCCACGATTTGCCCTCCCGTGTACTCGATTGGCGCCAGCTTACCAAGCTCAAGAGCACCTACAGTGATTCACTGCAGGAGCAGATCGATTCGAGCACCGGGCGCGTCCACACGACCTACGGCATGGCCGGCGCCGCGACCGGGCGGCTGGCGTCCAACGATCCCAATTTACAAAACATCCCGGTCCGCACCGAAGAGGGGCGTAAGATCCGCCGCGCGTTCGTGCCAGATAACGGCTGTGATCTGTTGTCGGCCGATTATTCGCAGATCGAGCTCAGAATCCTGGCCCATATCGCCGATATCAAGCCGCTGCTGCAGGCATTTGCCGACGGCACCGATATTCATGCGCTAACCGCTAGCCAAGTGTTCGGGATCCCGATCGAGGGCATGGACACGATGGTCCGTCGTAATGCCAAGGCCATCAATTTCGGCATCATTTATGGGATTAGCGCATTCGGGCTCGGCCGCCAGCTTGGGATTCCGCGCGGTGAGGCCGCTGACTACATCAAGGCCTATTTCGAGCGTTACCCCGGCATCCAGGACTACATGGAGTCGACAAAAACGCTCTGTCGCCAACATGGTTATGTCGAAACCCTGTTTGGCCGCCGCATCCACATTGCTGGCATTCACGACAAAAATCCGTCGCATCGCAGTTTTTCCGAGCGGGCCGCAATCAACGCGCCGATTCAGGGATCTGCTGCTGATATTCTCAAACGCGCGATGGTGCGCGTGCCCGATGCGCTTGGCGATGCCGGTCTAAGCGGGCGCATGTTGCTTACCGTGCACGACGAACTGTTGTTCGAGGTGCCCAAAAACGAGATCGATGCGACCGGAAAGCTCGCCGCCAAAGTGATGGAAGGCGTGGCCCACCTCAAGGTACCGTTGACAGTTGATGTCGGCGCCGGCGCCAATTGGGACGAGGCGCATTAGCGGCGGGACGGTCGAATCAATATGCAGCGACCGCGACTACGCCGCTTTCAACGGTCAGCAACTTGCGATCGACCTTACCCTTGACGAAGAGCCCGCCGATTTCCTTGATCGACAGCAATACATAACGCGCCTGGTAGGCGATAAACGCCGAGGCAAGCGTGCCGCCGATCACCATGATAAACGATGGCAAACTCAAGAACATAGCGTAGTTGTCGGTCGCGATGACAATCGCGCCAACGAACAGGCCAAAGCCGACCAAGACGCCGAGAAGTGTGCCTAAGGACATAACCCTGCCCTCGTTTGTTCAGTTCATGTGTTTATCTTAAGACGTACCGTTAATTACCGGTATTATATACAAAAAATCCAGTTTTTCTATTTCCGTCATGCCGCGTCCAACACGTTTGTGCGATGGTTCAATCGCTCGAGCATTTCGACGCCGACTTGGAACGAATCAAGTGCCGTGAGGTGCAGCGGCGACGACTTCCTTGCCCACATAGGGTTCGAATTGAACGAAGTTCTCGTGGAACCGTCCCACCAGATCGCGGGCCGTCGTGTCGTAGGCACCTTTATCGGCCCATGTTTCGCGTGGAGTCATGATTTCATCGGGTACATCGGGGCAGTTTTGCGGGACGTTTAGGCCGAAGCTCGAATCCTCGCGCATTCCTATCTGGGCCAGCGAGCCGGTCAAGGCTGCCTTGAGAAGCGAGCGCGTGTGGTTGATCGGCATGCGGTGGCCGACACCATAGGCACCGCTGGTCCAACCGGTGTTCACCAACCAGCATCTCGCCTTGTGCTTGCTAATCCGCTCGCCGAGCATTTTGGCATAGACGGACGGATGGCGCGGCATGAAGGGCGCGCCGAAGCACGTCGAGAAGGTTGCTTGCGGCTCGCTGCCTAATCCCTTTTCCGTACCGGCTACCTTGGCGGTGTATCCGGACAAGAAGTGGTACATCGCCTGATCCGCAGTGAGTTGGGCAATTGGCGGCAACACACCGAACGCGTCGGCGGTAAGCATCACAATGTCCTGGGGGTGGCCGGCAACGCTCGGCTCGACAACATTGGGGATGAACGATAGCGGGTAGGAGGCGCGGGTGTTTTCGGTGAGCCGTCCGTCGTCCAGGTTGAGGCGACGGGTGACATCATCCACCACCACATTTTCGAGCACGGTGCCGAACATGCGGGTGGTCGCAAAGATCTCAGGTTCCTGCTCGGGACTAAGGTTGATGACTTTGGCGTAGCAGCCACCTTCAAAGTTGAATAGGCCCTGATCGCCCCAGCCATGCTCGTCGTCGCCGACCAGACGGCGATTGGGATCCGCTGAGAGGGTGGTTTTACCCGTCCCGGACAGGCCGAAGAAAATCGCCGAGTCGCCGGCATCGCCCAGATTGACCGAACAATGCATCGGCAAGACGTCGCGTGCGGGCAACAGATAGTTAAGAATCGTGAACACCGATTTCTTGATCTCGCCGGCGTAGGACGTGCCCCCGATCAGCACGAGGCGTTCAGCGAAATTGACGAGAACAAAGACCTCGGATCTGGTTCCATCGACCTCGGGTATAGCCTTGCAGGTCGGCGCGTGCAGAATCGTGAAGCCAGGTTTAAAATTCGCGTGTTCATCGGCTTGCGGGCGAATGAACATGTTGCGCGCGAACAGACAATGCCAAGCCGACTCGGTGACAACGCGTATCGGCAGTCGATGGGCTGGGTCCGCGCCGGCCCAGCTATCGACAACGAAAAGCTCGGGGCCCTGTAAATGTTTGAGCAGGCGTGCCTTGATCGAGTTGAACTGCTCGATATTGAGCGGTTTGTTGACCTTGCCCCACCAGATATCTTGATCGCTCGACGGCTCTTTGACGATAAATTTGTCGTTGGCCGACCGACCTGTGTGTTCCCCGGTTTCGCAGGCCAGGGCACCACCGTCCGCGATAGTCCCTTCACCCCGCCGGATGGCGTGCTCGTACAATTCGCCAACCGTGAGATTCCAGTTCACCGTTCCCGCGTTGGCGATGCCGTGTTTGTCTAGCCCATAACTACTCTGTCGCGCTTGGTTTTTACCCACGAATACCTCCAGGTGAGCTTCGTCTATACAATTCGTCGACGGCATCACAATTGCGACGACGCTCTTCAGGTTTCGGTCTTGATAAGGAGGTCAGTTGGTTATCCATCCACGCGATCGCACTATGCGTCTGTCATGTATCGACATGCAGGGAAAAAGTAGGACGGTGCTTCGCCGCGCGCAACCGCAATCGATGTGACAGTCGTCACTTAGCCGTCCATTTTTAACGCCCAACGTCTAAACGCCGGTTCATAGCCATCACCGGCTTAGCCAGCTGCGCCCCCGCCATCAACCGAGATAACGTCGCCAGTCATCCACGATGCACGGCCGGACGCGAGAAACGATACGAGCTCAGAAACGTCCTCGGGTTCGCCGGCGCGCCCGAGCGGATACATTTTACCATAGGTCTTAAGGTATTTTTCGTACGCTGCCTTGGTCATGGCGCCATCGTTGAAATAAATTTCACTCCGCACCAATCCTGGGCTTATCGCGTTGACGTTGATCTGATAGGGACCCAGTTCAACTGCCAAGCCGCGCGTGAAGGCGTCAATCCCGCCTTTCGTCATACAGTAGATGAGAAATCCGGGGGCTGCCCGCCGCGAAAATTCCGAACTGAAATTTATGATCGCGCCCTTGGTCTTCTTCAGAGCGGGGACGCAAGCCAGTGACATGTTGATCGTGCCCATTAGGTTGACGTCGACCTGGTAGGCAATGGTCTGCTGCGAAATCTTGGCCAACGGCTCTCGCTTGATAACCCCGGCGCTATTGACCAGCACGTCGATCGCGCCCAAATCACGTACGATCTCGCGCACGGTAGTCCTTATCGCGGCAGGATCCGCCACGTCGCAGGGATAGGGGTGGAGGACCTCGCCGCGGCGGGGTTTGAGCCGGTCAGCCCGGCGGCCCACCACGGCGACCTTAAACCCGTCGCGCGTCAACCGGTTGGCAGCATCTCGCCCGAGCCCGGTTCCGCCACCCGTTACGACAGCCACCCTGGGGGCGCCGTTGTCTGAGCGCTTATGCGTGGGTTTTCTGGCCATGTGGTCGTTCCCTCCGTTGCTGTGCGCGCGAATCACGCACGCGCCTGGTTCGCCAGCGCAACTAGTTCGGCCCGCGCTTGAGTGGCGTCGGCGACCGGGTTTTTGAAATCAATGCGGGCGACTTCGCCGTCCAATGCGAGATCGCAGCCCTCGGGGTCGCAGCCCGTCATCCGCCACGCGCCGGCGGGCCGATCTAGCAACTTTGTCGCGTAGAGTTCGATAGCATCGGCATGATCAGCGTTCATGTGCGCGACAATGTCAGTCTCGCGTGATTGCAGGGCGTCGTGGTTGCCGGCCAATACCAAGTCAGGTGCTCCGATCCATTCGATCTTGCCGAATCCCGCCACCAGGTGCGTGCGCGTGATCTCAAGGTGGAAAAAACGGAAATCTGCGAAATCGGCATACGTTGAGGCGCTTGGGTGGCGAGCAAGAAATCGTGCGCGATCGTCCTCGGCGTCACTGGGATGGGCATTGGCGAGGACCGTAATACGCGCACCAGTGAGCCGATCTTCTAAACCGGGTGTGCCATCGATAAGCAGCGACACCCGCGGGTTGGCGACAATGTTTTTGGTGTGTTCGGCAAGATTGGAGATCAACAGCAGCGGGCTGGCATCGTATCGGCACGCGAGCAGCACCAACGATGCGTACGGCCACGCATCATCGATGTGTGATGTAGCGAGTGTGGCGGTCGGCGTAGCGCGGATCAGCCGTCGTGCAATATTGGTTGGGAGGTCGTTCACGCCTATCAATATTGCTCAATTTTCCGCGTCTCGCACGCACTCAGTCTCATACGGTATCGCTCGCGGGCCGGCGGTTGTGATGTTTGCAAAGCGCGTTAGCCGCGCGGTGGCCCAGATTCTGCTCAACTCTCGACACAATTGGACGCTATTGGTCACTGCTATTAGATCAACAGCTTGCCAACGTTCACTATGTTGATCGGCGTGAAATAGGCTAGAGTTGGCAATCCAAAGGGGGGGGCATGCCTGAGACCATTGTCCTGGTCGACGACGATCAGAACATACTGACTTCGGTATCGATTGCTTTGGAAGCCGAGGGATTTGGCGTTCGCACCTTCACCAATGGTGCTGACGCATTTCGTTCTTTTACCAATACCGGCGCAGACCTGATCGTCATCGATATCAAGATGCCCCATATGGATGGTATGGAGTTGCTAACCAGATTACGCCGGGTGACCGATGTGCCGGCCATCTTTCTCACATCGAAGGATGACGAGGTCGACGAGGTGTTGGGCCTGAAGATGGGTGCGGACGACTACATTCGCAAACCGTTCTCTCAACGCCTGCTGATCGAACGGATTCGCGCCGTATTGCGCCGCGCCAGTCTCGTCGAAGGGGGCGAGGACGAAAACCTGCCCAAGCCGATCGTTCGCGGCGAGCTCGAGCTCGATCCGGCCCGGCACAGCTGTACGTGGAAGCTTGAAGCCGTGACTTTGACCGTTACCGAGTTTCTCATTCTGCGAGCCCTCGCCAATCGGCCGGGCATCGTAAAAACGCGCAACCAGCTGATGGATGCTGCCTACGATGACCAGATCTATGTCGATGATCGTACCATCGACAGCCACATCAAACGGTTGCGCAAGAAATTCAAAGCAGTAGACAACGAGTTCTCCAGCATCGAAACGCTCTACGGCCTTGGCTACCGATATCGCGAAGTCTGACAGCGCCTCGATAGAACGCGCCGTCCTCTCGACGCTGCGGCAGATCGATACCGACCCGAGCCGATCGCCCGCCGTTCCGGCGGCAATACCGTCAACCCGCCAACGCCCGTTTGCGTCGCTGCGCTGGCGAATTCTCGCAATCAATATTCTAGCGTTTGCCGTTTTGGCGGCCGGACTGCTGTATCTCGATGAATTCCGAGCCAACCTCGTCGAAGCAAAACGAGCGGCGCTATTCACGCAAGCTGAGATGATTGCCGGGGCAATCGGCGATGGCGCGGTCACTGCCGAAGGCGATGCCGTTCCCGCTATCGCCCTCGATCAAGTCGAACTCATGCTGCCGCGCCTGGTGCGGCCGACGCGGGCCCGCGCGCGTCTGTTTGATGGGCAGGGCAAAATGCTGGCCGATAGCCAACGCCTGGCGGCAGCGGCCCGCGGCGTAGAAACTCAACCACTGCCACCGCCCGAGGATAACACCTTCCTCATTGGCCCCCTGATTCGGGCGTATGACTGGCTGATGTTGGTAACGCCAGGGAATTTGAGCCTTCCCCGCTATCGCGAGCGCGTCGAACAAAGTGCGGAGGACTATCCCGAAGTTCTGGAAGCAATTAGTGGTGCACGGGCCGCGGTCGATCGCCTCGATGATGATGGCCGGCTGATTATGAGCGTGGCTCTGCCGGTCCAACGCTTTAAGCGCATCCTTGGCGGGCTCATGTTGTCGGCTGACGGCCGTGATATCGAGGCCGGCGTCCGCGATGTGCGAATCGCCATATTGCAGGTCGTCGCGGTGGCGTTCGCCGTGACCGTTCTGTTGTCGCTTTATCTCGCCCGCACCATTGTGCTGCCAATACGCCGGCTCGCGGCGGCGGCCGATCGTGTCCGCCGTGGTTTCGGCCATCGGGTCGTAATCCCTGACTATGGCGGCCGTCACGATGAGATCGCCACATTGTCGCGCTCGCTCGTAGCAATGACCGATTCGCTCTATCAAAGAATGGAGGCGATCGAATCATTTGCCGCAGACGTTGCGCACGAGATCAAGAATCCACTCACCTCGCTGCGCAGCGCCGTCGAAACGCTCCGGCGGATCGATGATCCGGCGCTTTCCGAGAAACTGATGGAGATCATCCATCAGGACGTGGGGC
>CAUZWH010000101.1:0-9226 GCA_963583675.1 Alphaproteobacteria bacterium | reverse complement strand
GGATGAAATCCAACATATGGCACCCATACGCGACCCACAGGGCGGCTTGTCGAGCTCGCCGGCCGCGTTACGCAAAGCTTCGGATGCGCCCGCATCGCGCGCCTAAACGGCGAACTCGTCAAGCCGTCGTATGTGTACCATATGTTGGATTTCATCCACTAAGCTGAACGGTTGACCTCGGCGCGGGCTGCCCGTATATGAAATGCGCTCAGCCGATGAGCTGACCGTGAAATTGACCCAGTACATAGTCGACCATGACGGCAAGCAATCCGATCGCCGAACTGAGCCATGTCGTCAAACTGAGTGGGTTGGCTGCTGAGCCTGTAAACTTTTCAATCGAGGCGACGGCAGAAGAACGCGAAATATTGTGTAAGCGATTGGATCTAAGAGATCTTTCTTTGCTGTGCGCCACAGTGGATCTCACGATCTGCGGCCCGCAGCGGGTGCGTGCCGATGTAAGTTTTAAGGCTAATGTGGTACAATCCTGCGTCGTTACGCTGGACCCGGTTCCCGCGACGGTGGAAGAAAGATTTTCACAGGAATGTTCCTACGAAACGGCGTCGATGGACAGTATCGCTGGCAGCGCAGCCGATGTTTGGGTTGAGCCAGAGGAAGAGTTGGAGATACTGGCTGACGATCGGCTCGACCTAGGTGAATTGGTAACACAGCACTTCTCGCTGGCTCTTGATCCCTATCCACGAAAATCGGGCGTTTCGTTTGATGGTTATAGGACTGACAAGGGACCACCGACCGCTGCTTTCGCAGCGCTGAGTGAATTGAAGGTTGGTGCTGCAAGAAAACGCGGCTAAGCGGATTTGGACTTCTCTTATTTGAATTTCTTGTTAACAGAATAGCTTGGAGATTGGTGAGATGGCTGTACCCCGGAAGAAAGTTTCGCGCTCCCGCCGAGACATGCGACGCTCCCACCATGCGTTGAAGTCATCGGCCTATGTGGAGTGCTCAAATTGCGGCGAGCAAAAGCAACCGCATCACGTCTGCCCGGCCTGCGGGCATTACGATAATCGCCAGGTGATGGAGGCGTCAGAGGCTGTCTAGTGGACAGAATCCAACATATGGGAACTCTACGATACGCGACCCATAAGGCTGCTTGGCGAGCTCGCCGGCCGCGTTACGCAAAGCTTCCGATGCGCCCGCATCGCCACGCTTCGCGCGCCTAACCGGCGAACTCGGCAAGCCGTCGTATGGGTACCATATGTTGGATTTCATCCACTAGAGCAGGGTCGTCGTCGGCAGGACGCAGGCCTTGACCGGATCGATTACCCTAGCGATCGATGCGATGGGCGGCGACGACGCCCCCGGGCAGGTTATCAAGGGTATGGATATTGCCCGTGAGCGTTATCCCAACCTCCAATTCATTGTGTTTGGCGATCAGAACCAGATCGAACCGCTGATCAAGCGGCAATCGCGCCTGGTTGACTGCTGCAAGATCCGCCACACCCTTGACGCCATCACCGACACCGACAAACCTGCGCAAGCGCTGCGACGTGGCACCAATTCGAGCATGCGTTTGGCGATTGACGCGGTTCGTGACGGCGATGCGCAAGGGGTCGTATCGGCCGGCAATACCGGCGCACTCTTAGCGGTTTCTAAGTTCGTTCTGAAAACGCTGCCCGGTATTACACGCCCCGCGTTCACGAGTTTTTTCCCCACCGTGAAGGGCGAGAGCGTGATGCTCGACCTCGGCGCCAACATTGAGTGCGATGCCGACAATCTGGTGCAGTTCTCTGTCATGGGAGCTGCGTTTTCTCGGGCGGTCATTGGGATCAGTCGGCCGCGCGTGGCTCTGCTTAACGTCGGTTCCGAGGAACTCAAAGGCCACGACTCGCTGAGGGGCGCGGCCGAGCGGTTGCGTTCGGTCGACAGCCCGGCGATGGAGTTTGTCGGCTATGTCGAAGGCGACGACATCCCGGCCGGTACCGCGGATGTCGTGGTCACCGATGGGTTTACCGGCAACGTCGCTCTGAAAACCGCTGAGGGCACCGCGAAGTTGATTATTACATTTCTGCGCGGCGCGTTCCGGCGTTCGCTGATGTCGCGGCTTGGCTATCTCCTTGCGCGTGGTGCGATCGCCGCATTACGCGAACGCATCGACCCTCGGGTCTACAACGGCGCGATGTTCGTCGGCCTCAACGGTATTGTCGTAAAAAGCCACGGCGGCGCCGATGCGATGGGCTTTGCGAGCGCGATTGGCGTTGCCTACGACATGGTTCACGGCAACATCAGCGACAAAATCCTCGAAGAACTCCAGCGCTTAGACACAGCGGCTGCGCAGGAGATCGACCAGGCGGCGGCAGTCTCATGACCGTGAGGCGATCAGTTATCGCCGGCTGTGGGGCATATTTGCCCGAGCGGGTCATTACCAACGAGGAACTCGCAGTGCTCGTTGATACTTCCGACGAATGGATTACCTCGCGAACCGGCATCAAAGAACGGCATATCGCCGCTGATGGTGAAAAAACCTCGGATCTTGCGCTGGCAGCCGCTCGATCCGCGCTGGTTTCGGCCGAGCTCGATGCCGTTGACCTCGATTTCATCATCGTCGCCACTGCAACCCCCGACCAGACCTTTCCGGCCACCGCGACCGTCGTACAATGCGAACTTGGGATGACCACCGGTGCAGCGTTCGATTTGCAGGCGGTTTGCTCGGGATTTATCTACGCCCTCTCGGTCGCCGACAACTTCATAAAAGCGGGCGCTGGTGACCGTATTCTGGTGATCGGTGCCGAGACATTCTCGCGGATCCTCGATTGGGAAGATCGGACCACCTGCGTCCTGTTTGGCGATGGTGCCGGGGCTGTCGTTTTGCGCGCGGAGGAGGGCAAAGGGGATCGCGAAGATCGCGGCATTCTTAGCACCTGCCTCCACTCCGACGGGCGCAATCATGATGCCCTCTACGTTGATGGCGGGCCGTCCTCGACCCAGACCACTGGCCATCTAAGGATGAATGGTAAAGAAGTTTTTCGCCATGCGGTTGTCAATCTGTCGAACGTCATCCAGGAGGCGCTCGATGGCGTCGGCCTCACTGCGGACGATCTCGACTGGATCGTCCCGCACCAGGCAAATCAACGGATTCTCGACAGTACTGCGCGCCGGTTAGGATTGCCACGCGACAAGATTATTTCAACCATTGCCCACCACGCCAATACGTCGGCCGCATCGGTTCCGCTTGCGCTGGCCGATGCTGTCGCAGATGGTCGCATCAAACCCGGACACCTCGTTCTGATGGAGGCCATGGGCGGTGGCTTTACCTGGGGATCGTGCCTCGCGCGCTGGTAGATAGAGTCGGCATTAGGCTCCAAACGACTTAAAAGTCGTCTCGCATCCCTTTGATATTGACGGATTTCTCTTCCAACGCTACGGTACCTCGAATGCAAGGGGGACTTTGTGGCTCAGGGAAAAACAGTAACCCGGGCACAGTTAAGTGAGGCCGTTTATCAGGAAGTAGGGCTTTCGCGAAACGAATCCGCTGATTTGGTGGAATCCGTGCTGAACGAAATTTCCGACAGCCTGATAAAGGGCGACACCGTAAAGGTTTCGTCCTTCGGCAGCTTTTATGTGCGCCAAAAGGGTGAGCGCGTTGGGCGCAACCCAAAAACCGGCGAAGAGGTACCGATTTTGCCACGTCGGGTGTTGGTATTCCGCCCGTCGCATGTCCTCAAGGACCGCATCAACCAAGCATTAAGCGGAAAGTCGAACACCTAGCCCATGTCTGCCATGTCTGCCCATGTCTGATCCTGGGGGTCGCCTGATTGGCGGGCAGCGCGTGGCGAAGTCGCCAAGCGCATTCCGCACCATCAGCGAAGTGGCATCGGAGTTGGACGTTCCGCAGCACGTTTTGCGTTTCTGGGAAAGTAAGTTCACTCAGGTCAAGCCCATGAAGCGCGGCGGCGGACGGCGCTACTATCGTCCCGAAGACGTTGAACTACTGCGACGGATCCGTAGTTTGCTTTACGATGATGGTTATACGATCAAAGGGGTCCAGAAGGTCCTGCGTGATAAGAATGGCGGGATTCGTGAGGAAAGCCGCCGGCCCCGGACCAGCGAAGCGCGCGTCAAGCTACCTTCAAATCTCTCCGATCAGCAACGCCGTCGCATTGAATCGGCGATCGATGAGTTGAGCGCGATCAGCGACCTTCTTAAAGGTCTCAAGCGCTAACATTGCCCGACTGAATTCGGCTGCGTTATATTACGCTATCCGTCATCGACGGACCGGTCGGAGCGTGGCGCAGCCTGGTTAGCGCACCACACTGGGGGTGTGGGGGTCGGTGGTTCAAATCCACTCGCTCCGACCAATTATTTCAATAGTTTATACGGGTTTTCTAAGCTAATTTCTTAGAATTTACCGGGCATGACAGCGGGGTGACAGCCACCCGCTCACTAAGTTCACCTGCCCGTCGCGAGAACCGCGTCGATCCGAGAGGCGGGGTCTTCCCAGATCGTCAACGACGTAAACGCGAGTATTTCACACTGCCAAATGCGACCGCGAGTGTCAGGCGTACTTCAGCTTAGGGAAGTCCTTGTACCAATCCCTATGCTCGCCCTTATGGTTTCTTTGCCGTCACCCAACACCTTCTCGTAGCCGCCGGTGCGGCCGCCGACGATGTCACGAACCGATGCGAAAAAGTCGCGGAACACGTTGGTGCCATAGACGCATTCGCCGCTGACCACTCCTAGATAGGTGGTAATCGAGCGGCCGTCGATACTGTCCGTGGTCGTAACAATCATGTGGTTGTCGCCTGCTCGGGCTCGGTGAATTCACGCGCGATTTGAACAGCTTCACCATGGGGCGTCGACAAATAGGCTTCGCGCCACGCTTGGGTACGCGCCGCGCGCTCGGCATCACCGATCAATCCCTTTGCGGCGAGCAGTTTCTCGATCGCCGCCAGCCACTGATTGTAGTAGGGGCGCACCGTTTTCGACGCCGCGTCGTTGGCGATCTCGTCGCTTAATGCCATCACCCATTCGCGCCATTCGAAGTGGCCGGCCCGATGCAGTGAAACCACTATAGCCAGCGCCTCGCCTTGCCAGGGTTCCTCAAAATCAGGTCGTTCTGTTCCTAGATCGGGGAGTACCTCAAAGGGATCGAGGGTCCCGAATATTCACGCTCGCTCACGCTGGCTCCAAATAATCGTCCCACATATCGATGTACAGGCTATCTCGTTCGGACGCATCCGGGCCCCACAACTCGCGCGCGGTGACCCTCACGCTATAAACGTGCTGCGGCGTCTTGCCTGTGTTTTTCGCGTAGCTATCGGGGAGAGTGAATACGCCGTAATCCCGCTCGACGAGGCCGGTCTTACCCCGCACATAGCGTGGCGTTCGGGTGTGATATTGGGGATGAATGTTGCGCGCGCGTACCGCATCGCTCGGTTTGAAACGAGCGGGCACGTCGTCGGTCTCACGGCCGGAGATCCTTGCCCGTAGAAGATCGGGCACAGTCGCGGCCGCGATCAGGTCTACGTCCTCCGCCTTGCCGGCGGCTGCGCCGCTCTCGAATTCCGCACGCGACAGCAGACCCTTTTCCAAAAGCAATTCGCTCGCAGCGTGGATCCAACGGGCGTAATAGGGACCGGGATAAGCGATCGGCGCCATGCGCTCGATCTTCTGGCGGTATTCGTCGAGGTGGAAGAGGCGCTGTGCAAACATGCTCATCACCATGCCAACGGCACGGCGCTCCCACTCGGCATGGAATACCGGTTCTTCGGCCTCACGTTCGACTGCACCGAAGCCGTCCATCCCGCCCATATCGTGAATCCCGTCCATCGTGCTCAGTCCGCTCAGTCGCCGGAGGGACTTACGAGGCCGATGCCTACCATCGCATCACGCGTGACCAGTGCAGCGAGGTCGTTCTCAGACAGGTCTTCGGTTCCGGCGGGGCGCTCAGGCAGAACGAGGTAGCGGATATCGGCGTTGCTGTCCCAAACCCGCACCTCGCGCTCGGTGGGAATTTTGAGGCCAAACTCGGCCAGCAGAGCGCGCGGATCCTTGACTGCGCGGGAGCGGTAGGCCGGTGATTTGTACCAGCTCGGCGGCAATCCCAGCAGGGCCCAGGGATAGCACGAGAACAGCGTACAAACGACGAGATTGTGTACGTCCTCGGTGTTTTCGAGCACGACAACTTCCGACGCTTCGACCCCGCCAACATCGAGTTCTTGGAGGGCTGGCCACGCATCGTCAATAAGTCGTGCACGATAGGCTGAGTCCACCCATGCCCGCGCAACGACCTTGGCACCGTTGTGGGGGCCAATCTGGGTCTCGAATTGTTCGATAATCGCATCGACCGCGTCGGGATTGATCAACCCTTTGTCCACCAGCAACGATTCGAGCGCTTTGACGCGCAAGGCTTCGTCGCTCGGTGGATCCGTATGGTCGTGATCGCCGGTCATCGACGATTCTCCTCCTGCCAATCTTGGATTCTCGGTCACTTTGCAAGCTTGGTCGCGAACCTGCAATATCCGAACCGCTCGCGCTGCGCAGTGGGTGTGAGCAGACCGGGAGGGATGATGGCTCGCTACGGAATCGGCCAATCGGTTAGCCGTAAAGAGGACAACCGATTTACCACCGGCCACGGTTCATATGTCGACGATCTCGCTGTGCCGGGACAGGCCCACGCGATTTTGGTGCGCTCACCGCATGCCCATGCCGAGGTGAGGGCCATTGATACGGCGCTGGCCGAGCGAGCGCCCGGTGTTATCGCGATCTACACCGGCGCCGATGTCGTTGCCGCGGGACTCGGCAACGTGCCCAGCCTGCCCAGACTCT
Source organism: Alphaproteobacteria bacterium (assembly GCA_963583675.1). Lineage (GTDB taxonomy): Bacteria > Pseudomonadota > Alphaproteobacteria > SHVV01 > SHVV01 > CAUZWH01. The sequence continues at coordinate 2,443 of CAUZWH010000101.1, read as the reverse complement.
ACGATCCCGACGGCAGCCGGCGCGATGAGCTGCTTGGCTCGCGCAACATCATTCCGCCGCGTCCGGCATTGGCCGCGGAACGGGTGCGTTATGTCGGCGATCCCGTCGCAATGATTGTGGCGGAGAGCCGTGACGCCGCGCACGACGCCGCCGATCTTGTCGCCGTCGACTACGAGGTTCTCCCGGCGGCGGTCGGGACCGCCGCGGCCCAGCGCGGGCCGGTGATTTGGCAGACCCACCCCGACAACATCGCCTTCGAATGGCAGACCGGCGATATTGCAGCTGTTGAACAAGCGTTCACAGGAGCGGCTAAAACAGTCTCGGTCGATCTCGTCAACAACCGAATCAACTGCAACACCATGGAGCCGCGCGCGGCGATCGGTGGCTACGATGCCGGTACCGACGCCTATACGCTCCACGTAAGTTCGCAAGATCCCCACAATTTGCAGATCCTCTTGGGCCAAGAGGTATTCGATCTACCGCCTGAGAAATTCCGGGTGATCACGCCCGACGTCGGTGGCGGCTTCGGCATGAAATATTTTCTCTATGGCGAATATATCCTCGTGCTGTGGGCGGCGAAGAACCTTGGGCGGCCGGTGAAATGGACGTGTGATCGATCCGAGGCCTTCGTGAGCGATACCCATGGGCGCGATCACGTCACGAGAATCGAAGCCGCGCTCGACTCAAACCATAAGATCGAGGCCGTTCGCGTGCATGTTACCGCCAACATGGGCGCCTATTATTCGAACATCGGACCCTACGTACCGACCTACGAGAGCGTGGCCATTCAGACCACGGTCTACGATGTGCCCGCAATTCATACCTTGGTCACCGCCGTGTTTACCAATACCTCGCCAACCGACGCCTATCGTGGCGCCGGACGGCCGGAGACCAACTACATGATGGAGCGGCTGCTGGACGGCTGCGCGGTGGCGGTTGGGCTCGACGGCGCCGAGATTCGTCGCCTCAACCTGATTCCTGCCGCTGCGATGCCCTACACCAACGCCTGCGGTGAGACCTACGACAGTGGTAATTTCATCGGCAATGTCGACCAAGCCTGCGCCGCCGCCGGCTGGAGTTCGATCGAAGACCGTCGTGCCGCGGCGCGCGCCACCGGGAGACTTCGTGGCATCGGCCTCGCCTACTACATCGATAATTGTGCAGGTCCCAACCTGGGCGGCGAAGAAGCGTGGCTGCGCTTTGAAGAAAATGATACAGCCTCGATGCTGGTCGGTACCCTCTCGCACGGCCAGGGCCACGAAACAAGTTATGCGCAGGTCGTGTCCGAACGCCTGGGCGTAGATTTTGACTCCATTAACCTGGTGCAAGGCGATACAGCCGATGGTCCGGCCGGGGCAGGTACGGGTGGGTCACGTTCGATGCTGGTCGGTGGCATGGCCGTACAACGTGCGGCCGACGATGCCATCGAAAAGGGCCGAGCGACTGCCGCGGATCTTCTCGAAGTCGCGGCGACCGATCTCGAATATCGCGACGGAGCCTATTGGATCGCCGGGACTGACCGTGCGGCCGGTATTTTCGACGTTGCCCGCACCGTGCGCGCGAAAACTGGTGACGCGCTAATGAGCAAAGGAGACTTCTCCCCCGATGCCGCCTCGTACCCCAACGGTTGTCATATATGCGAGGTGGAGATCGACCGTGATACTGGTCGGGTCGAGATCGTTACCTACACCGTGGTCGACGATTTCGGTCGCGTCGTCAATCCGCTCCTGCTTTCCGGGCAGATCCACGGCGGCATCGTTCAAGGCGCGGGCCAGGCCTTCATCGAAAACACGGTTTACGATGCCGATAGCGGCCAGCTACTGACCGGTACGTTCATGGATTATGGCATGCCCAGGGCCAGCGATTTTCCGAACTTCGACACGCATTACAACGAGATTCTCTGCACCACCAACCCGCTGGGTGTGAAGGGCGCGGGCGAAGCCGGCACCATCGGTGCGACCCCGGCTGTGACCAGTGCGGTGGTCGATGCGTTGCGAGAATTCGGCATCACGCACCTCGACATGCCGGCCTCGCCGGAGCGAGTCTGGCGCGCGATCAATGAAGAGGCCTAATATTATTACGTAAATAATGTATTGTTAATAACTATTGGATTATATTCTTCAGTATATTGTAATATAATTCCTAAATTGAACTCGGCGCCAACCTAGGGGTAGTTAAACGCGCCCAATCCCAGAGGTTAAAAAGATGATCCCGCCGGACCAAGTTTGAAGACATAAATAGCCAAAAGACATAAGCCCGGCTTTTCCACTGTCGGGCGTGGCCAAGAGCCACAGAAAAGTACCCCGCGCGGTTAGCCGCGCGGGGCTTTTTGTCGCTTCGCATCTCCATCAGCGATCCCTTGGGTTATCATTGGGCATGCGCATCTGACTTTATGATTGGGGACCTTCGCCTTTCTGCCTCAAGGTTCGCGCCATCCTCGATT
>CAUZWH010000100.1:0-9252 GCA_963583675.1 Alphaproteobacteria bacterium | reverse complement strand
TTGACCACGCTCGGCCTCGCACTCCTCCGCCTCATTCAAAGCGAGGGACCCATTCAATTCGAAGGCCAGGAAATCCAGGGGCAAACGTTCAAACAGATCTGCCCCTTACGCAATCAAATGCAGGTGGTTTTTCAGGATCCGTTCGGAAGTTTGAGCCCGCGCATGTCGATCGGCCAGATCGTCGAGGAAGGGCTGAAGATTCACGGCATCGGCGCCACACCCAAAGAACGACGTTCGATAATCGATCAAGTGCTCGAAGAAGTCGGGCTCGACCCCGAGACGCGCGATCGTTATCCACACGAGTTCTCCGGTGGCCAGCGCCAACGAGTCGCCATTGCCCGAGCGATCGTGCTGCGGCCAAAATTCATCGTTCTGGATGAACCGACCTCCGCGCTCGATATGTCCGTACAAGCCCAGATCGTCGATCTGCTGCGCGAGCTCCAGGCGCGCTACCAACTGGCCTACATGTTTATCAGTCACGATCTCAAAGTCGTCCGCGCGCTATCGGATGAACTGATCGTCATGCGCGATGGCAAGGTGGTCGAGCTTGGACCCGCCCGCGAGATTTTCGAAGCGCCCAACGAAGCCTACACCAAGGCATTGATGGCGGCAGCGTTCGAACTCGAGGCGATCGAAACCGGCGCTATCCGTAGCTAACGCCGACCTACCCACAAGCGACGTTTCCCGACATGGCCGTTCTTTTGATCAGCAATTTTCACGACCCCGAGATCTGGCTGCCGGCGATCGGTGAACATGTTCCGGGTATTGAGTTTCGGTTTTGGCCGGAGATCGGCGATCCCGCGGACATCAACGTGGCGCTGACCTACGATCCGCCGCCAGGTCTGCTGGCAACGCTTCCCAACCTCAAGGCAATCATCAATTTGTTTGCCGGCGTCGATTCACTGTTGAGCGACCCCGATCTACCAGACGTGCCAATCGGACGGATGGTTGATTCGGCGATGGCTCACGACATGGCCCAGTATGCCCTGCTCCATGCGCTCAAATATTTCCGCCAGATGCCGATCGTCGAAGAGCATCAGCGCACCCACACCTGGGAGTGGCTGAAGGCACCCAAGGTTGAAGAGCACACGGTCGGCGTTATGGGGATCGGTGCCATGGGCCGGCCCGTCGCCGAAATGTTGACGACCGTCGGCCTTGAGGTACGGGGTTGGAGCGGCTCAGCCAGGAAAATTGATGGCATCACCTGCTTCCACGGTGAGGCCGGCTTGCGCGCTTTTCTCGGTGGCACCCGAATCCTGGTCGTGGTGCTGCCAAAAACCGACGCCACCATCGGCATCATCAACGCCGATACCTTGGCGATGCTGCCGCGCGGCGCTTACTTGATCAACATTGGACGCGGCGAACAAGTCGTCGATGAGGATTTGTTCGCGGCGCTGGACTCAGGCCAGATCACAGCGGCGACACTCGACGTATTTCGCACCGAACCCTTGCCGGCCGATAACCCCTATTGGGACCATCCAAAAGTAACCATCACCCCGCACCACAGTGGCACTACGCGCGTCGCGACCACATCGCGCGTGTTGGCAGCCAACATTCGACGAGTGCTCGCCGGCGAGGCGCCGCTGGTTCCGGTCGACCGCACGCGCGGCTACTAGCTCGACAATTGGGCGCAGGACGACGATGACGGTCATTATCATCGCGCAGAAACCGGACCAAGAGGCCTGGTACCGGCCGATTCAGGCGTTGGTGCCGGAGATCGAGATCCTCAAATGGCCGGATATTGGCGACCCCGGCGCTGTCGACGTTGCGGTGGTCCATAAAGCCGACCCCGGTATTCTCGCCCAGTTTCCCAACCTAAAGGCGCTGATCGGCATGTGGGCGGGCGTCGAGCACATCCTTGAGCGCCCGGACCTACCGGACGTACCTATCGCACGCATGGTCGACCCGCTGATCGCCCGTGACATCGGCCACTACGTGGTGCAGCACACCCTAAATTACTTTCGATCGATGCCGTTGATCCAGGCCAATCAGCGCGCTCACCTGTGGCAGCACATCGAACCACCGCCGGTGAACTTCACGGTCGGCCTCATGGGGCTGGGCGCGATCGGCAAGGCCGCGGCCGACATGTTGATGAACCTTGGATTTACCGTCCGCGCCTGGACCAGAACAGCGCGGTCCAGCGGCGGCGACATACCCATCTTCTGCGGTCATGATCGCCTCGAAGAGTTTCTCGCGGGCACCCAGGTCTGCGTCTGCACGCTTCCCTTAACCCCGGAAACGGAGGCAATCATCAACACCACGAGATTGTACCAATTGCCGGCCGGCGCATATTTGGTCAATGCCGGTCGTGGCGGTCAGGTGGTGGAGGAAGATCTTTTGGCAGCGCTTGATGCCGGCCACCTGGCCGGGGCGGCACTGGATGTCTTTCACGAGGAACCACCGGGCGCGGACAGTCCGTTTTGGGACCACCCTCGGGTTATCATGACCCCGCACAACGCGGCCGATCCACGTCCGGACTCGGTAGCCCCGGCAGTGGCCGACAACATTCGCCGCGCCTTAGCCGGTCAGCCGATGCGTAATCTTGTGGATCGTCGTCGCGGCTATTGAGTAGCGGTGCACGCCGCGCCAACCGTGCTGATTTAGGCCACGGCGGCAGCGACGTCGTGGCCGGCTTCGCTAACGTAAGCCCCGAATTCTCCAAGAAATGCGGCGCCTTTCACCGTGTGCTCGATGATCACGCTGCGCCCATCTCGCCGGTCGGGCGCTCGGCGTATGAACCCGGCGGTTTGCAGGCGATCGAGGGCTCGCGTGACCGCAGGCTTGGCCAAACTCAATTGACCGGCAAGCCCACGTACTGTGTGGGGTGCCGGCGTCAAATAGACGTTGAGCAGGATCGCCATTTGGCGCGCCGAGAGGTCAGGTTCCAGTTCGTGTACGGCACGGCTGAGGGCGATGCGCCAGAGGTTAAGCGCTTGTTGTGCGGTTAGATGAATCTCCATCAGACACTCCCTCGTGGAACGATCCAGCGCTTGGTTAGATAACTTGGTTAGATCACGTGGTTAGATCATTGGGGACCATCGGGCTGCGCGCCGCGCCGCCGGATTACAACGTAGGTGGGCGAGATAGTCTCCGCCGCTGATCCGGGATCGGTGGGCCAGCGAACCTTGGAACAGATAGATCCATGCCTGCAAACGCCCGTGCCTTCGCGTTGCTACGATACCAACTCGGCGGCAGTAGTCGCCCCCTTCATAGGTATCGAGCCGCCGTAACGTTCGACGCGGAGCGCGGAGCGCATAAACATCGCCAATCACTTGGTCGGCCGGATCGGTTGATGATGTCAGCCCGGGATAAGCACCGAGATCGTGGAGCTTGCCTTGGTAGGTGCCAGCGTCGAGATAGACTGCGGATCCCTCGAGCAACCGCCGCGCCGCTCCCGGCGTCCCACGGCGTAATGTTCCGTAAACAAACAACAGCCGATGCGCATTCAGGCGGAAACCTCGACCGCGCACCGTATGCGGGGGCGCTCGACGATCAGGCATAGTTTTGCCTGATCAACTCGTAAAGCGCGCGGATGCCTTGCGCCTCGCCGCCGACCGGGCGCCCCGGCTGCGCTTTCGGGTTCCATGCATACAAGTCGATATGCACCCACTTGCGCGTTGCGGTTACGAAATCCTTGAGGAATAAGGCCGCGGTGATACTACCGGCAAAGGGACTGTCGCCAGCGTTATTGATATCCGCGATTTTACTGTCGATCATTTCGCGATAGGGCTCCCACAACGGCATTCGCCACAACGGGTCGCCTTGAGCTTCGGCATGCCCGGCGATGGCTAGCGCCAATTCATCGTCAGGTGTGTAGAACGGCGGCACACTGGGACCAAGGGCAACACGCGCGGCACCGGTCAGTGTCGCGCAATCGATCAAAAGATCGGGCGCCTCCTCATCTGCGACCGCCAATGCGTCGGCCAGCACGACCCGGCCCTCAGCGTCAGTATTACCGATCTCGATGCTTAACCCTTTGCGGGTTGCCAGCACGTCACCGGGCCGGATCGCGTTCCCGGCGACCGCATTTTCGACCGCGGGGATCAGCACCCGAAGTCGCACCGGCAGGTTGGCGTCCATGATCATCTTGGCCAATCCGAGCACGTTGGCCGACCCACCCATATCCTTCTTCATCAAGCGCATGCCGCTCGCGCTCTTAAGATCGAGGCCACCTGAATCGAAACAAACGCCTTTACCAACCAGGGTAACTTTCGGCGCGTTCGTTCCGCCCCAGCCGATATCGATCAAACAGGGCGGACGTTCACTGGCCCGGCCGACGGCGTGAATCGCCGGCAGATCCTGGTCAAGAAGCGCCGCGCCACTGATCACATCGCACGATCCGCCGTAGGTTTCGGCGAGCGCACGCGCGGCATCAGCCAACTCCGGCGGGCCCATGTGTTCGGCCGGCGTGTTGACCAGATCCCGGACCAACGAGATCGCCTCCACCGTACGTTTTATGTGGGGCCAGTCAGCCGCGCTGGGTACCGCCAGAATGGCGACCCGATCACCGTCGGAATCGGGGGTATCGGCGGCTTTCTTATAACGGTCAAATCGATAATCACCGAGCGCCCAGCCGATCGCCGCTGCGGTTGCGGCGGCCGCATCGAGATCGGCGTCGATCCGGTAGATCGCCGGCGGCAGCTTATGGGGGAAACTGGCAAAGGACCACAGATCGAGCGCTTCCGGTACGCCGACCAAAACACCCGCCAGTGCACCCTCACCCTCGGGTATCAGCAGCACCTCACCCGGCTTAGCCTTAAAAGCCGCAGCCCTAATCCACGCGACGCGAGGGTTAGGTTGATCGGCAAGCCATGATTCGAGGCGTTTGCCAGACACCGGCCAGAGGACGGTTGCGTCGCGAGGCGTTGATTGGGATAAGGCGCGCAAGGGATTCGATTTGGTAGCGAAACGACTGGACTCCAGCATGCCTTAGCCGAGACTCGGTGGAAAGAGCCAATCGTGTCGATCGGGCAAATATCTTTCAAATTATCCAGATACTACGGATGGATTGAGTTGCGGCGGGTTGATGCGCTAAGCTCCACCACCCGACGACAGACCATCAATAAAATGAACATCGTAGCCCCCGCCAAACCGGCGACCCCAAACCTTCCCGTCGGACTCGACGAGTTGCTTCTGATTCGCGATTTGGAAAAATTCGTTACGGCCGAGTGCGAATTGCTCGACGGTCGTGAATTCGAGGCTTGGCGCGATCTGTTTACCGAGGATGGCTACTACTGGGTACCGTCGCGGATCGATCAGGAGAGTCCCGAGGACGAATTATCGCTGTTCTACGACGATCGCGAGATCATGGACCTACGCATTCAACGGCTTCGCCACCCGCGCGTCCATGCCCAGATTCCCTATACCCGCACGACCCATGTGGCGGGTAACTTTGTTGTTAACGCCGCCGACGAAGCCACGGGAGAATACGCGTTCGCCTGCCGCTTCGTGATGCACGAGTACCGCCCCGAGATGGCGCAACGGGCGTTCAGTGGACGCTGCGAGTATGCTGTCGTTCGGGACGGAACCAGCTTCAAGATCCGCTCAAAGAAAGTCACCGTCATCAATTGCGATGACTTCCATTTTCCGATCTCGATCCCGTTCTAAACTTAGTCGTTCGACTCTGCACCGCTATCGAGTTCGGCAATGGGTCGTTTGGGCGCGATCGCACGATAACTTTCCAAAATCCACTCTTTAAGAAGTTTTACCAACGCTCGTTCGTCGGGCGCAAAACGCGCTGAAACCCAGCCGTGGCGCCCGAGTCCATGCCCAGTCGGCTCGGTAAACGGGAGCGCCAACGCCTCGGTACTGCTGTGTGGCAATTTCACGGCGATCGATACACCCACTGACTTGTCGTCATGGCCCATGGAAGCGAAAACCTTCTTGCCGACCTTGGCGACGCGATCGCCCAGGGGAAATCCTCATGCGCGCCCGGCAACGACAACGCGTAGTCCCGCAGGTCGCGCTGGTCGGCGGATAGTTTCTCCGTTCCTGACATCGCATCGCCCCAAGCATTTTGAACCCTAATGGAGCTTAGAGAACCTAGTGAAGTTTATCGAGATGGGCGGCGTAAGGGCCAAAGCGATCGCCTATTTTTGCGATCCAAATGGACACATTCTCGAGATTCTGACCATAGCTTCCGTTGAAGGGTTTTGACCCGGATCTGCCGCGCATTTATGGTTGTCGCGAGAGGGAAACACCATGACCAAGAAATACCATCTGATCAGCTCATTCACGTGACCGTGGGTCCAGCGCGCCGTGATCGTTTTGCGCGCCAAACAGGTCGATTTCGACGTTACCTATATCAATCTGAGCGATAAGCCCGATTGGTTCCTGGAGATATCTCCACACGGCAAAGTGCCGGTTCTGTCGGTCGACGAGCAGCCTCTGTTCGAGTCGAATGCCATTGCCGAGTTCCTCGATGAAATGGTTGAGCCCAGGCTCCACCCTACAGATCCCATCAAACGCGCCCGCAACCGGGCGTGGACAGATTTTGTGCCCGATTTTGCGAGCGGGCTCAGTGACGTTTACTGGACCAAATCGAAGGACGAGATCGACGAGAAGCTCGAGATCGCCTCAAAGCGCGTGGCCAAACTCGAAGAGGCGCTCGCTGTCGAACGTGAGGGCTCCGGGCCGTACTTCAACGGTGATACATTATCGCTCGTTGATGCTGCCTATGCGCCATTTCTGCAACGTTTTGCTTTCGTCGATGCACGACTTCATACCGGCCTGTTCAGTGCGTTCCCGTTGGTTCAGGCGTGGTCCGATGCGATCCTCGCCAATGAGCGTGTCATCGGCTCGGTACCGGCGAATTTCGAGGATGAGTTCATCGCATCGATGCAAAAGCGAGGCTTCTACGTCGGCACCTTGTTTGAAAGCGCAGCCGCCGAATAGCAACGGCACGCCTGCGGACGCGGAGCTGCGCCGCCCATTCAATTTTTTTGTAACGTTGTTTTAGATGGAGAACAGAATCATGACAGACCAAGTTAGCGCTTCCCACATTCTTCTGTCATTTGACGGATCGCAGAACGCAAGCTCAGCGCGTACGCGCGATGACGCACTCGAAGAAATCGTCGGCCTCAAGACGCAAGTCACCGACGGTGCCGAGTTTAGTGTACTAGCCAAAGAGCATTCTGACTGCCCGTCCAGCAGCCAAGGCGGCGATTTGGGTGAGTTTGGTCGTGGCATGATGGTCCCAGAATTCGAGCAAGCCGCCTTCGGGATGGGTGTTGGCGAGGTTAGCGACGTTATCGAAACCCCATTTGGCTACCACCTCATCCACCGCACTGCATAGGGCAAGGTTTCGCGGGCTACGTTCGACAACTAGTCAGAGTACGTAGTTGCGCTTTGGTCGGGCTCGTTTTGGAGCCCGATCGGTAACGACACGGGCTACGCGGGCACTTCGAGCGGCGGAAAAATGCCCTGAAAATCACCCACGGTTTGCGCGACGGCGACATAACCCCGGCGCACTACCGATTCGAGCGGTTTGTTATAGACCACGATGATGATCGTTCCGGCGCCCGGCGTGTGTACCGGCAGGTGCATGTTGTGGGGTTCGATTGCATCCATCTCGCCGGACGTTCGGATGCCAATCTCAGACCGGGAAACGGACCGGATTGTTCCGACCCATCGGGTACCCAACGCTGCAGATTGGAGCTGCCCTCGTAAGACCCATAGAGCGCCCACAATGGGCCATGATCGTGCGGCACCACGGCATGCGATTTTCCCTGATTGGTCTGCTTCTGCGAGGCTCCTCGCGCAAGCACAACGAAGCCCTGGTCCGGCTCAGCGTGCAGGCAGACTTCATCGCTATGGGCGCCGACTTCCTCGATCCTCTCGCGCAGAAAGGTCGGGTTGGCGAGCAGGCGCCCAAACCAGGGCGAGAGCGCCGCCAACACCGCTGCCGGTGATTGCTGATTGGCGATGCTGGCCCGCACTTCGTCGGCGAATTCATTCAATCCGTATGCATCCGTCATCTCTCATTCCCTTTTGAAAACTTCGCTCAATCCGGCACCGTTCGCGCCCAGCACGGCGACCTCTTTGCCGGGCCGGTTCAGATCTGCAGCGTTGATCCGTATTTCCTGAGCCACTTTCGTCGCGCACGGTGATCGGGAAGGATTTCGCCCACCCGTTCCCAATATTGCGACGAATGATTGAGATGCAGCAGGTGCCCGAGTTCGTGGACAACCACGTAGTCGATAACCTCGGCAGGTGCCATAACAAGGCGGGAATTGTATCGAATGTCGCCGCGCGAGTTGCAGCTACCCCACTGGCTCTTGTATTCCCGCACCGCGACCGATCGTGGGACGACCCCCATAAGCACCGCGAATCGGTCTGTGGTCTCGCCTAATACGGTCTCAGCCTGGTGCCGATACCACGCCTTGATATGCGTGGCGTGATCGCACGACCGTGGCGCCACCAGACAATCGTCCTCAATCGCGATTAGCCGGTCTTGATCGTCAACGATCTTAAGCCGGTAAGTTTCGCCGAGAAATACGAACGACTCGTCGTTCACATAGCGCCGAGCGAGTTGTCGCGTTCGCTCCGCCTGGAGACGCAACTTGGCGCTGATCCATTCGGTTCGCTCGTCGATGAGTTCCTGCATTCGCCAGTTGGCGAGGCGCTTGGGCGCACGAATACGGACGCCGCCGTTCTCAACGATAATACCGACAGTCTTTTTACGATTGGTGCGCTGCACGACTACCGGAACGCCGAGCGGGCCTATCACAGTATCAACACGGGTGCGGCGACGAAGCATTAGCGGCTTTCATAGTGCAACGGGTTTCAGGAAATTGACTGGAGCATCCGCTCGATGTGCTCGATCCGGAGTTTGGCGTGAGCGCGTTTCAAGGCGGTCTTCAGATGGCCGCGTGCCAGGTCCCAGTCCGCGTTCTCGTGCGCCGCGATCCCGACGCAGTAGTGGAAGTTGTCGTCGTCGTTCCCTGCCGCCTCTTGCTCTAGTAGATAGGTGCGGCAGAAGTCATAGCGGTCGCGATAGAACTTCTGAGCGGCAGGCAGGTGTGGGGAAAAAGGCAAACTTCTATCGCCTGCTCGGGTTTCTTCTCTCTCAGATATTGCCTGATCGGGTTCTGGAGCACTGTCTCAAACTGGAACGGAAGCGTATTGTAGTCGTCGAGCAGGTCGGCGGCGTCCATGTTATGGACGGGGAGGGCGAAGAGCGCTTCATAGAAGCCGCGACCAGCATACCACTCACGGTCTTTCGCTTCCAACGCTAGGCAGCGCCCCGCCTTG
>CAUZWH010000099.1:0-9254 GCA_963583675.1 Alphaproteobacteria bacterium | reverse complement strand
GTGACGATTGGAAACACGCGTTATGCTTCGACATATAATTGGAAGAGCAATCTATGGTGGAGAGCACTGCTACGACAACGACCACGGTACCGAAGAAGGTGCCTGGCAAACCAAACCCCATCGACATCCACGTAGGCAGCCGGGTTCGTCTGCGCCGCACGCTTCTGGGAATGAGCCAGGAAAAGCTTGCAAACGCGGTCGGGTTAACGTTCCAGCAAATCCAGAAATACGAACGCGGCACCAACCGCATTGGCTCTAGTCGATTGTATCAATTCGCTCAGGTTCTCGACGTGCCTGTGTCGTTCTTCTTCGACGGCATGCCCTCGGAAGCGGCCAACGGCGCCCCCGGTAGTGGCGATTCCGACGTTGAACCGTTTGAACAGGATCAATTTACTCGCCGGGAGACCCTCGAATTGGTCCGCGCCTATTACCGTATCAGCGACAACCGCATTCGCGCCAAGCTCTTTGATCTCGTCAAAGCTGTCGCGGCCGGTGATGCAAACGCGCAAAGCTAGGAGACCGACGCGGTCGGGTCTTTTCTTGACTTGACCGCCAGGGGTCGGCTGACTATGTAGCGGCTCCCCCTCGTGGGTTCGCCGACCGTGGCATCAACAACGCCGTCGCCCAATATCTGTCCCAGGCTCCGCGTAAGCGCCTCCTATTGGGTGATAACAAACGCCAAAAAAGGAAGAGCCGTTGCCGATCTCCGAATATCTCTTCACTAGTGAATCCGTCTCCGAGGGTCATCCGGACAAAGTCTGCGATCGTATATCCGACGCTGTCGTCGACGCCTTTCTAACCGCTGACTCCCATTCCCGCGTCGGGGTTGAAACGATGACGACGACGAACCGAATCATCTTGGCCGGTGAAGCTCGCGGTCCCGACTCGATTACCCACGATCAGATGGAGGAGATTGCGCGAAGCTGCGTACGAGATATTGGCTACGAGCAAGACGGATTTCATTGGAAGCACGCTGACGTCTCGATCTACGTGCATTCTCAATCTGTGGATATCGCGCAGGGCGTCGATTCTGCCGGTAACAAAGATGAAGGAGCCGGCGATCAGGGGCTCATGTTCGGATATGCTTGTCGCGACACCGACGTATTGATGCCGGCCGCAATCTACTACTCGCATGCAATCCTGAAGTCGCTTGCCGAGGCGCGCCATTCGGGAGCCGAGCCCGATCTTGGCCCCGATTCGAAAAGCCAAGTAACGCTGGTGTATGAAAACGGTAAACCCGTGCGTGCAGCTTCGGTCGTGGTTTCTACCCAACACGCTGAAAAACTCGACCAAGACGATGTTCGTGAAATAGTCCGTCCTCACGTCGTCAATGTGCTGCCGGACGGTTGGATGTGTGGCGAGGAGGAATTTTATGTCAATCCGACCGGTCGGTTCGTGATTGGCGGGCCCGATGGCGATGCCGGCTTAACCGGTCGCAAGATTATTGTTGATACTTACGGCGGTTCGGCACCACACGGCGGCGGCGCATTCTCGGGCAAGGACCCCTCGAAGGTCGACCGTTCCGCTGCTTACGCGGCTCGATATCTGGCTAAGAACGTGGTTGCTGCAGGGTTGGCAGACCACTGTACGTTGCAGGTTTCCTATGCAATCGGCGTTTCAAAACCGCTCTCTTTGTACGTTAATCTCGGAGATAGCGGTCAGGTCGACGAGAGTAAACTAAGCAAAGTCCTACAAGAACTCATGGATCTAAGTCCGCGCGGCATTCGCGAGCATCTCGGCCTTAACAAGCCAATCTACGCGCGGACTGCCGCATATGGACACTTCGGGCGTGAGCCGGAAGCCGATGGTGGTTTCTCATGGGAGCGTCTTGATTTGGTCGAGGGCTTGAAATCAGCCTTCAATTGACACATTGGCATGGCAGGCGACGCTGCGGAGCGCTCAAAGCGTAATCTCCATGGTCGACGGCGCGGACACCGACTGCGACCCCACCAACGTGACCTCCTCGCCGGCCATCTGTCCGATCTCGAAATAAGATTACCTGCCGCCAGCGACAAATTTGTCGACTGCTCAGCCTTGTTCGCTGTTGGGACGGGTGAGATATGGCTGGAGATAGGCTTCGGCGCAGGCGAGCACCTCGCTGCGCAGGCGGCCGCTCATCCCGAATGCGGGTTTATCGGTTGTGAGCCCTATCTCAATGGTGTTGCCCGGTTTATTTCTGATTGGCATAACCGAGAACTGGCTAATGTAAGGCTCTTTCAAGACGATGCGCGGCTGCTTATGGCAGTGCTGCCTCCCGCGAGTATTTCGCGGATTTTCTTGTTGTTTCCAGATCCTTGGCCCAAGCGCCGTCATCAAAAAAGACGAATCGTAGGGCACGATACGCTCCCCGAATTTGCGCGGATTCTTCGCGATGGCGGAGAGTTGCGCTTTGCCACCGATCATTCTGAGTTCTGCCGCTGGGCCCTGTTTCATATTTTGGGCAATGGTGCGTTCGCTTGGCGCGCGCGTGAGGCCGCTGACTGGCGTGTGCGCCCTGAGGATTGGCCAGCGACGCGCTATGAACAAAAAGCCTTATCGCAAGGCAGGAGGCCCACGTACCTTTCCTTCACACGTCACCACCGCTGACGAGACGCGCGCGGACACCACAAAAAAACCTTTGATAGTGCGGCGGCCGACCCTATTATCGCGCCAACAACAATAGCCGCGGAACTCGGTGCAGGACCGAGTTTAAGGGAGTGGGCAGGCGCCCACTTTTTTTATTGGCCCCACGATTGGCCGCGGTTGGAACATGGCCCCGTGCGGTTGCCGCTCGGATGCCCGAAAGATTTGCATCGTGTCGAGTGAGAAGTGGATCGCCGAGAAGGTGGAGCGGCTCGTCGAGCCAGCAATTGAAGCGATGGGCTTCGAACTGGTGCGCATTCGATTGACCGGAGATCAACGTCGTGTCTTGCAGGTGATGGCAGAGCCGCACGAAACGATGACGATGACTGTCGACAATTGTGCCGCCCTGAGCCGAACGATCGCCGCATTGCTCGATGTTGAAGATCCAATTCCCGGAGAATATGTGCTTGAAGTGAGCTCTCCGGGAATCGATAGACCGTTGGTAAAACCGAGAGATTTTGAGCGCTTCGCGGGTTATGAAATCAAACTTGAGGCTGCGCGTGTGATCGATGGACAGCGTCGCTTCCGTGGTCGCCTCAAAGGCATCGTCGATGGTTATGTCCAGCTTGAACTCAAGTCGGGTGAGGCGAAAATCGCCCATGCCGACATTGCTAGCGCCAAGTTGGTGTTGAACGACGATCTGCTTGCACAACAAAAGACCGGCTGAACAAGATCGTAAGGGACGGAGAATAAACATGGTTGCCGAGACCGAAACCGTAACCAGTATGAATCGCCTCGAGTTGCTGCACGTCGCCGACGCGGTAGCGCGCGAGAAAGGCATCGAGCGTGAAACGGTCGTCGACGCAATGGAAGAGGCCATTCAAAAGGCGGCGCGGTCAAAATATGGCCTCGAAAACGATATCCGCGCAGAAATTGATGGCACGACCGGCGAAATCCGGATTTACCGATGTCTCGAAGTCGCGGAGATCGTCGAAAATGACGCAACCGAGATATCCATAGCGGAAGCACGCGAGCGCAACCCTGACGCCCAAGTTGGCGACATACTGGCGGAAAACTTGCCACCGGTTGATTTTGGCCGCATTGCGGCGCAAACGGCCAAACAGGTCATCGTTCAAAAGGTTCGTGAAGCCGAGCGGGAGCGTCAATACGAAGAGTACAAAGATCGTATAGGTGAAATCGTTAACGGCCTCGTGAAACGAGTCGAATATGGCAGCATCATCGTCGATCTAGGCCGGGCCGAGGCGGTTGTGCGACGGGATGAATTGCTGCCGCGTGAGTCCTTCCGCGTTGGTGACCGCGTGCGCGCCTACGTCTACGACGTGCGCCGGGAGCTGCGCGGCCCCCAGATCTTTTTGTCTCGGACTCATCCGCAGTTCATGGCCAAATTGTTCGCCCAAGAGGTGCCGGAGGTCTACGACAGCATCATTGAAATCCGCGCCGTAGCTCGGGATCCTGGAAGCCGGGCCAAGATCGGTGTGTTCTCCAACGATACCAGTATTGATCCGGTCGGGGCCTGCGTTGGCATGCGTGGGAGCCGCGTTCAGGCGGTCGTTAACGAACTGCAAGGCGAGAAGATCGATATCATTCAATGGTCGCCCGATGCCGCAACGTTCATTGTTAATGCACTTGCCCCGGCGGAGGTAACCAAAGTGGTTCTCGACGAGGATGCGCAACGAATTGAGGTTGTCGTGCCAGACGATCAGTTGAGTTTGGCAATCGGCCGGCGCGGTCAGAACGTTCGTCTGGCGTCTCAGCTGACGGGGTGGGATATCGATATCCTAACCGAAGCTGAAGAATCGGAACGGCGGCAAGAAGAGTTCCGCGAACGAAGTCAGATGTTTGTGGACATGCTCGATGTCGACGAGTTGATCGGCCAACTTCTCGTAACGGAGGGGTTCGCCGAGATGGAAGAGGTCGCGTATGTGCCGATCGAGGAATTGACTGCGATCGAAGGCTTCGACGAGGAACTAGCGGCCGAATTGAGCAACCGCGCTCGGACTTATCTGGAGAAGAAGGAAGTTGAGCTGCAGCAAAAACGAGTTGAACTCGGCGTTACCGATGAACTCGCCGCCGTCGACGGCCTGACATCAACCATGTTGGTGGTGCTGGGCGAGAACGAAATCAAGACGTTAGATGATTTTGCCGATCTCGCTGGCGACGAACTGCTTGAATTGTTAGGCGTGTTCGGATTGAACGAGACCCAGGCCAATGAGATGATCATGGCCGCTCGTGCGCATTGGTTTGAAGACGAAGACGTGGCCGTGCAAGCAGAAAACAGCGTCGTGGAAGCCAGTGAGAACGCATCTGAATCCGCTAAGTAATGAATGGCACGTTGGCCGAGGTCTCAACATCTAGGAAATGGTTTTAAATAACACACCCCTGCGCCGCTGCATTGACAGCGGGGAAACCGTCCCCACCAACGAACTGATTCGCTTCGTTGTCGGGCCCGAAGACGAACTCGTTCCCGATATCGAGGGCGGTCTCCCAGGTCGGGGCCTTTGGGTAACATCGACAACACCAGCATTGGCTCGTGCCGTCAGTCGAGATTTGTTTTCGAAAACGTCTCGTCGCCGGGTTCGCACCCCAAGTGATCTGATCGCTCGGGTCGAGCGTCTCCTTGTTCGACAATGCCAATCTCGGCTCGGCCTGGCCCGTCGCGCGGGTGTAATGGTGGTCGGATTTGAGAAAGTCCGCTCTATGATTCGCGCCGGCGACGCTGCGGTTTTGGTGGCCGCTTCGGACGCGGGCGCGGATGGTCGGGCGAAGCTCATGGGGCTTGGATCATCCTTGGCGCACGTGCAAATCCTATCGCGCGAAGAATTGAGTTTAGCAGTCGGCCGGGAAAATGTGGTACATGCTGCGTTGGCGCGAAATCGATTGGCGGTCCAATTCGTGTCAGATACCAAACGTCTTGCCGGAATTCGGCCGGAAAACGTCGCATTGAATAGTACGCGCGTGGTAATTTCGGACAAGAGTGAAACCAGATCGCCGAATGAAACTGGTCTATGAGTGAAACGCACGAAACCGACGACGGAAAACTGAGCCTTTCGAAGCCTGAGAAGCTCGAGCTGAAAAAGACCGTCGATGGCGGTCAAGTTCGCCAGAGCTTTTCACATGGCCGTTCAAAGACTGTCGCCGTTGAGATAAAGAAAAAACGTCTCGTCGGTCGCGCAGCGGCGGCGCCAGCGGTCGAGGCTCCCGTTGCGAAGCAGGCACCACCGAAGGCGCCGGTTGTCGAGGCCCAGGCTGTGCCTGAAGAGGCAGTGGTTGACCTTGCCCACCCTCAAGATACCGAAGAACAAGCCCTCGCACGCAGTGCGGGCATCGTTCTTCGTGAGTTAACCAACGACGAGAAAATAGCGCGCGCGCGCGCCCTCGAAGGCGCGAAGAAGGCTGACACCGAAGCGCGCAGTCGCGCCGAAATGCAGGCGACGAGACGGGCCGAGCAGCAAGCTAAGCTCCAATCCGAACGCGACGCCGCCGCTCAGCGTGCAAACCTCGAAGAAGAGCGCAAACGGACCGAGGAAGAGGCCCGACTTAAAGCGGAGGAGCAGGCCGCAAAACGGCTAGTCGAGCAGGCAGCAGATACTAGCCCAAAAACTGAGGCAGAAACGGAAGTCCGTCGACCAACGCGCCTGGCGCCTCGGCGCCACACGCCGGTTCGCCGCGACGGGCAGCGCCGACGCGGCGGCAAACTGACCGTTACCCAGGCGCTCGATGAAAACGAGCGCGTGCGTAGCCTAGCTTCAGTGCGCCGCGCGCGAGAAAAAGAAAAACGTTTAGCTGAAGGCCTTGAAGGGCCGTCAAAGATCCTGCGCGACGTCGTGATTCCGGAGACGATCACCGTTGAAGAACTTGCGAATCGCATGGCTGAGCGGGGTAATGACGTGATCAAAGCTCTCATGGCTATGGGTGTTATGGCCACGATCAACCAGACTATCGATGCAGACACGGCCGAAGTTATCGCGACAGAGTTTGGACATCGCGTCAAACGCGTCAGTGCGGCTGACGTTGAGATCGGACTCAAGGGCGAAGACGACGAAGAGGGTGCAATAGAATCAAGACCGCCGGTAGTGACGGTTATGGGCCACGTTGATCACGGCAAAACCTCACTCTTGGATGCATTGCGCGAAACCAATGTCGCTGCGGGTGAGGCCGGCGGCATCACTCAGCATATAGGCGCCTATCAGATCGCGACGGAAACCGCTGGTCGCATTACATTTATTGATACCCCTGGCCATGCGGCGTTTACATCGATGCGCGCGCGCGGCGCGCAACTGACCGACTTAGTGGTTCTCGTCGTTGCAGCCGATGACGGCATCATGCCGCAAACCGTCGAGGCCATCGATCATGCCAAAGCTGCTGGTGTGCCGATTATCGTTGCGATCAACAAGATGGACCGGCCCGACGCCGACCCCGAGCGCGTTCGCCAAGAGCTGTTGCAACATGAACTTGTCGTCGAATCGATGGGCGGCGAAGTTCTTTGTCTCGAAGTATCAGCCAAGGAAAAAACCAATCTCGACAAGCTTGAGGAAGCAATCCTTCTTCAGGCGGAAATCCTCGAATTGGGAGCAAACCCGAATCGACCAGCCGAGGGTCTTGTTGTTGAAGCCAAGCTCGACCGCGGTCGGGGGACGGTTGCGACGGTGCTATTACAGCGTGGCACGCTGAAAGTTGGAGATATTCTCGTGGCGGGAGCTGAGTGGGGCCGCGTTCGCGCCTTGGTCGATGACCGCGGACGTCGCCTCGACGAAGCGATTCCGTCGCAACCCGTGGAAGTATTAGGACTTGGCGGTGTGCCTGGTGCGGGTGACGAATTTGTTGTCGTCGAAAGCGAAATAAGGGCGCGCCAGGTTACGTCGTTCCGCGAAGATCAAAGCCGTGATGCGCGAGCCGCGGCAGTTGGCCGCTCGAGCCTTGAGCAAATGTTCTCCGATATGTCCGAGGGTGAAGCGCGCGAACTTCAGGTGGTTATCAAGACCGACGTACGGGGCTCACTCGAGGCGATCCTGGGTGGGATCGAGAACTTGAAATCGGACGAGGTGCAGGTGCGTATGTTGCACGCTGCCGTTGGCGGAATAAATGAATCCGATGTGGTTCTTGCCAATGCCTCCAAAGCGCTCGTCATAGGCTTCAATGTTCGGGCCGACCCGGTTGCGCGCGACCTCGCGCGGCAAATTGGTACCGAGATCCGTTATTACGCGGTAATCTACGAACTGATTGATGAGCTCAAAGCGATCCTAAGCGGCATGCTAGACCCCGAAGTGGTAGAGCACGCTGTCGGTGCAGCGGAAGTGTTGGAAGTGTTCAACATCAGCAAGCTGGGCAGAATCGCTGGTTGCCGGGTTACCGAAGGGGCTGCGCGGCGCAACGTCCGAGCGCGGTTGGTGCGCGACAGTATCGTCGTTCACGAAGGTGCCATCAGCTCTTTGAAGCGCTTCAATGATGATGCGCGCGAAGTGAATACCGGCAACGAATGTGGTGTTGGGCTTGAGAATTACCATGATATCCAACCGGGTGATCTCATCGAATTCTTTGAGGTCGAGCACGTCGCCCGCACGCTATAGGCATATCACGAGCGCGCCCTACTCGGCTGGCGCCACGTCGGCCGATGCTCGCTCCGGCGTCAGAACCAAACATCGGTAAGGCGACATGGGAAAGCGCACCCATCGCGGCGGTTTCGAACGAAGAACACGTGTCGGCGAGGCGATTCGACACGCACTCGCTGACACGTTTGTGCGCGGCGATATCAACGATCCGATCCTTCACGGCGCGTCGATAACGGTCGGAGAAGTTGAAGTCAGTCCCGACTTGCGCAACGCGACCGCTTACGTCCTGCCTTTCGGTGACATTGACCCAGACGACATGCTGGCGGGATTGGCGCGCGTCACGCCCTATCTTCGCCACCAGGTATCGCAGCGCATGCGCCTGAGGTACGTGCCCATGCTGCGCTTTGCGCTCGACCGAACGTTCGACCAAGCGAACGAAATAGATTCGTTGTTGCAACGACCTGAAGTCGCACGCGACCTCACCGAGTCGACCGACGCGGATTAGTTCGCCGATCTATGACCCGCAAACGACGCGGCGAGCGCGTTGACGGCTGGCTGGCAATAGATAAACCGGCTGGGAGAACTTCCGCCCAAATCGTTGCCGAAGTGAAACGTATATTCTCAGCGCAGAAGGCGGGGCATGGTGGAACTCTCGATCCGTTGGCGACAGGGGTTCTGCCGATCGCGTTTGGCGAGGCGACCAAGACCGTTGAATACGTCATGCGTGGCAGCAAAGTGTATCGCTTCTCGGTTTGCTGGGGTGAAGCGCGCGATACCGAGGATCGTGAAGGCACGGTCGTCGGGAAAAGCGATGTAAGGCCAACGACCGATGATATCGCTGCGGTTTTGCCTCGGTTCACGGGCGACATAGAGCAAATCCCCCCAGCATTCTCGGCCATTAAGCACCAGGGCCGTCGCGCATACGAACTTGCCCGTAGCGGTGAGACGCCTGAACTTGCGGCCCGAACCGTGTCGATTCGTGAGTTTTCTCTTGAATCCGTGGATGACCGCGATCATGCCACGTTTCGGGTGGTTTGCGGTAAGGGTACCTATATCCGTGCCTTAGCCCGCGATGTTGCAATCGAATTGGGCACGCTCGCTCACGTCAGCGAGTTACGGCGT
>CAUZWH010000098.1:0-9315 GCA_963583675.1 Alphaproteobacteria bacterium | reverse complement strand
ACGGCGACGCCGCATCTGCGGGTACAGCCGCATCTGACGGTGTAGCGCCGGTCGTCAAAGGGACCGACGGGTCAAGCGGTACAGCGGTGACTGCGAAAGCCAATGCGCTGCCCCAAGGCACACCGGTCGAGCAATATAGTTATGCGTTCGGATTGCTTCGACAGTTGAAGTTTGGTGAAGCCGAACTCGCCCTCAAAGATTTCCTCGCGAATCATCCAGACCACGAGCTAGCCGATAACAGCCGCTATTGGTTGGGGGAAACATTTTACGTTCGTAAGGACTACGAAACAGCCGCGCGAATTTTTCTTGAAGGCTACCAAGCCAATAAAGAGGGCCGTAAAGCGCCTGACAACCTGCTCAAACTCGGCTTGTCGTTACGCAAACTCGGCCAACAGGAGGACGCATGTGCAACACTTCGCGAATTGCTCACCGGCTTCAAGTTGGCGAGTAAGAAAGTACTCGGTCGAGCTCAGGCTGAACTCGACGAAATGCGCTGCAGCTGACGTCGGGTGTGTGAATGCAGGCTGGGCGTTGAATGCGGGCTAGCGCAATCGACGCTGCGCACTTTGCTGAGCTCATGGCCAAGGTGGGACCCTTCGGCGCGCGGCCGCGATTGGCGGTGGCGACGTCGGGGGGCGCAGACAGCCTAGCACTGTGCCTACTTGCGGCGGCGTGGACGCGGCACCGAAGTGGAACATTCACTGCGCTTACGATCGATCATGGACTAAGAAGCGACGCAGTTGCCGAAGCACTCGCGCTGGGCGACTGGCTTGAGAAACGCTCGATTGCGCATCGCATTATCCGTTGGCACGGCGACAAACCAACCAGCTCGAGCCAGCGTGCCGCGCGGGAGGCACGTTACCGCCTGCTATCGGGGTGGTGCCGTGAGCATCATGTCGTCCATCTCCTGCTCGGGCATCAGCGCGATGACCAAGCTGAAACGTTAATGCTTCGATTGACGCGCGGCAGCGGATTTGATGGCCTTGCGGCTATGCCGTCGGTCGTTGAGCGTGATGGCGTTCGCTATTTACGCCCTTGTCTCAGCGCGTCTCACGCCGAACTGGTGACAACCCTAGAACAGGGGAAACAGCCTTGGATCGAGGATCCCTCCAACCGGGATCACCGTTATGCGCGGGTGCGGCTAAGGACCCAGCTCACGAGGGGTGCGTTGGCGAGCAAAGATGTGGCCGAGGCCGCTAGAAGCATCGGCCTTGTGCGCGCCGAACGAGACGTAGCAACTAGCGAGCTGTTGGCGAAGGTAGCGGAAATTGATCCAAGGGGATTCTGTCGGCTCCATCGCCAGTCGACGCGAACTAGCGATGCTGACGCGATTCGCAGCGCTGTTGCCCGGATCATCATGTGCATCGGCGGCCGCACTTACGCGCCGCGGCGCGCCCGAATTGATAACCTCGTTGCCGACATCCGGGCCGACCGAGCGTTTTCTGCGCGCACGCTCGGCGGTTGCAGTATTGTGCAACGCGACGGAGATTTGATTGTTTGCCGCGAGGTCGGCCGCGTTGGTGATGCTGCGCGATTGGTCGCGGGCGAGACCACGCGCTGGGACGATCGTTACGATATCAAACTCAACGCTGTCACCTGTGTAAAGGGGCTGACTGTGGCCGCATACGGCAATAATCGGTGGTCAGATGATCGTGCCGAAATATACGCGCGCACCCGAGCAAACCTCGCGCAGGTTGTCATTGCGCCACTTCCGGCTGTTTATCGTGGCACCAAGCTCGTTGCCGTGCCTCATCTTGGCTTGTACGATCAAGAAACAATCGTCAATACGAGAGCGTTGCAGGTAGTTTTCGCACCGCGCCATTCTCTTACGCCAGCCAGGTTTTTGGTTGCCTAGAGGCCAAGTGGTTATTATCTAACTATCAGGCGCTGTGTCGGTGCCGGGAAAAGAGGCGGACGGCCGCCAGCCGAGAGAGCGTCTATCGCCTAAATGTCGGCGAATGACCTGCCAATAGGGGCAACGAACAAGTGAACAACGTCGGTAAGAACCTCGCTCTTTGGGTGATCATCGCCCTACTTCTTGTCGTTCTGTTCAACTTGTTTCAAGGACCATCGATACGAGGTCCGATCGCCAATCTTGCGTTTTCGGAGTTTCTTGCCGAAACCGAGGCTGGCCAAATTTCGGACGTGACCATCAAAGGGAATTCGATAACCGGCCATTACGGCGACGGCCGTCCGTTCAGTACTTACGCCCCCAATGACCCGACGCTTGTCTCTCGATTGACGGAAAAAGGCGTGCGGATAAGCGCAGCGCCTACCGAAGACGGCGTGCCATCGCTGTTTGGTATTCTCGTTTCCTGGTTCCCGATGCTTCTGTTGATAGGTGTTTGGATCTTCTTCATGCGCCAGATGCAATCAGGTGGCGGCAAGGCGATGGGGTTTGGCAAGTCTCGTGCGCGTTTGCTCACCGAGCGTCAAGGGCGCATCACGTTTGACGATGTGGCCGGTATCGATGAGGCAAAGGAGGAACTTGAGGAAATTGTCGACTTCCTGAAGGATCCGCAAAAGTTTCAGCGCCTCGGCGGAAAAATCCCTAAAGGCGCTCTGCTCGTCGGCCCTCCCGGGACCGGTAAGACCTTGCTGGCCCGGGCAATCGCCGGTGAAGCCAATGTCCCCTTCTTTTCTATTTCCGGTTCGGACTTTGTTGAGATGTTCGTCGGGGTCGGTGCGAGCCGCGTCCGCGATATGTTCGAGCAGGGCAAAAAGAACGCGCCCTGCATCATATTTATTGACGAGATTGATGCGGTCGGCCGCCATCGTGGTGCCGGTCTCGGCGGCGGCAATGATGAGCGCGAGCAGACCCTGAATCAGTTGCTGGTTGAGATGGACGGCTTCGAGACCAATGAAGGCGTTATTCTGATCGCCGCTACAAACCGGCCTGACGTGCTCGACCCCGCATTGTTGCGGCCGGGACGTTTTGACCGCCAAGTCACGGTATCCAACCCCGATATCATGGGACGCGAGAAAATACTCAAAGTGCATATGCGCAAAGTGCCCCTCGGGCCCGATGTGGATGCCCGCACGATCTCGCGCGGCACCCCTGGTTTCTCTGGAGCCGATCTTGCCAACCTCGTCAACGAAGCTGCTTTGCTGGCGGCGCGCAAGGGCAAACGTGTGGTCTCGATGGCCGAGTTTGAGGAGGCTAAAGACAAGGTGATGATGGGGACCGAGCGGCGCTCGATGGTGATGACCGAGGATGAAAAACGCCTCACGGCCTATCACGAGAGCGGCCACACCCTGGTCGGGCTTCACATGCCAGGCCACGACCCCCTACACAAAGTTACGATTATCCCGCGCGGTCGTGCGCTTGGCATGACGATGTCGTTGCCGGAACGGGATCGCTATAGCTACTCACGCAAGGAATTGATCGCTCGACTAGCCATGATGTTTGGCGGCCGCATCGCCGAAGAAGTGGTTTTCGGTGAGGAAAACGTGACTACCGGAGCGTCTGACGATATCAAACAGGCGACGGGTTTGGCGCGGCGAATGGTTACCGAGTGGGGCATGAGCGACAAGCTTGGTCCGCTCCGCTATAGCGAAAATGAGGAAGAGGTATTCCTTGGTCACTCTGTGACCCAGCGCAAAAACGTGTCAGAAGCGACCGCAAAAATTATCGACGAAGAGATCCGTCGTTATATTGATGCGGCCGAACTCGATGCGCGAGCGATCATCATCGAACACCGCGCCGACCTCGAGGCAATTGCCGGCGCGCTTCTGGAGTATGAGACATTGAACGCTGATGATATCTCACGCCTCCTCAAGGGCGAGCCGATCCATCGACCGACGGACACCGAACCGCCGCCCGAGGATACGGGTTCCCGTTCCGCAGTACCGACGACTGAAAGCAATAAGAAGAATCCCGGCGAGCTCAGCCCGGAGCCGCAGCCCGGATCCTAAGAGGCAGGCGTCGCGTTTTCGCCGTGGCCGACCGGTGTGTTGCGAAGGTTAGATTAGCGGCGCTAACACCAGAGCACAGCCTCTACATCCAACCCGTTGATCTCATTCGCGGTGAGCCAGCCAGCGCACTGGTCGCTCAAGGCGAGGCACTGCATCTCGCTGGCGGGCCATTGGCATTCAGCAACGTCGAGTTGCTATGGAGGCGTCCCGGCGAGCGCGTTGAACGGGACGTTGTTGCAGTCCGCGACCTCCGGGAGGCACTAGCGGATGCGGATTTCGCAGTGGCTGATGGTGCAGCCGGCCTCCTGAGTAACTTGTCGCGGAGCCGTTCGCCGTTCGCCGGCATATCGCTCCACCGGCCGCGTATCATGGGCGTGATCAACGTGACACCCGACAGTTTTTCCGACGGCGGTCTCTATGCCAGTGCGAGCGCAGCAATTGATCATGGCAAACGCCTATGGGAAGAGGGCGCGGACTTTATCGATGTCGGGGGAGTGTCGACCCGGCCGGGTGCAGATCCCGTCTCGATCCAGGATGAACTCGATCGTGTCATGCCGGTCGTCGAGGGGCTCAGTGGCCTCCCCGTGCCAATCTCGATTGACACCCGAAGCTCAGCCGTGATGCAACGCGCGATTGCTGCTGGCGCCGCGATTATCAACGACACCAGTGCCCTATCCGCAGGACCGGAGAGTATTGAAGTCGCGAGCAACCTGCGGGCGCCAGTTGTCCTTATGCATTGCTTGGGCGAGCCTAAGACGATGCAGGATGCTCCATGCTACGAGGATGTCGCCTGCGACATATACGATTACCTGGATAAGCGCGTCGCCGCGTGTTGCGCGGGTGGGATCGACAGAACTCAGATAATGGTCGATCCAGGGATTGGGTTCGGTAAGACAGTGGGCGACAATGTTGAGCTTCTCCGAAACCTGGCGCTGCTCCACTGTTTGGGCGTTGGTCTTCTCATAGGCGTTTCACGTAAGTCGTTCATCGGTGCATTAAGCACAAGCGCGCCAGCGGACAATCGGCTTCCGGGATCGCTGGCGGCAGCGTTGTGGGTGCTGCACCTCGGTGCGCAGGTAATCCGTGTCCACGACGTCGCCGACACCAAACAAGCGACCGCAGTATGGAATGCAATAAGCATCAATAAACTGACTGAAGAGTCGCTACGAATACCTTGAAATATAAGCGAAATATTGACAGTCTCGAAAAGGTGGCCGCAGGCGACAGATTGGAAAGCTATGGGTAAATATTTCGGCACGGATGGGATTCGCGGCAAAACCAACGACGAACCGATGACACCGCAGACCGTTCTGCGGGTGGGCATGGCGGCCGGTAGCCATTTCACCAGCGGCAGTCACACCCACAACGTCGTGATCGGCAAAGATACGCGGCTCTCGGGCTATATGATCGAACCCGCGCTTACCGCCGGGTTTATCTCAGTCGGCATGGACGTGATCCTGATCGGCCCCTTGCCGACACCAGGGGTGGCCATGTTGACGCGCAACCTTCGCGCCGATCTCGGGGTGATGATTTCGGCGTCGCACAACCCGTATGAAGACAACGGCATTAAGCTATTCGGCCCAGACGGCTACAAGCTCTCCGATGATGTCGAGGCCGAGATTGAGGCGCGCATCGACGATGTACTCAGCGATAAGCGAGTGACACCCGATCGCCTCGGGCAAGCTCGGCGGCTCGACAATTCGAAAGGTCGCTATATCGAGTTCGTTAAGAACACGTTCCCGCGTGGCCTCACGCTCGATGGTTTGAAAATAGTCTTGGATTGCGCAAACGGCGCGGCCTATAGGGTCGCGCCCAGCATTCTTTCCGAATTGGGCGCGACTGTGATTCCGCTCGGCGTTAGTCCCGACGGTTTCAATATTAATGACGCGTGTGGGTCGACCGCGCCGCAGACCATGCAGGCCGAAGTTATTGCCAACGGCGCCGACCTCGGCATCGCGCTCGATGGTGATGCCGACCGTGTTGTGATCACCGACGAGCACGGCGAGCTTCTCGATGGTGATCAAGTGATGGCGCTGGTCGCGAGCTACTGGCATCGCGCCGGTAAATTGATCGGCGGCGGTGTGGTCGCAACTGTGATGTCCAATTTAGGTTTGGAGCGCTATCTCTCAGGCTTGGGGCTACTCCTCCATCGAACGCAGGTGGGGGATCGCTACGTGGTCGACCACATGCGAACCAGTGGTTTGAATGTCGGCGGCGAGCAGTCTGGGCACATCATCCTCAGCGATTTTTCGACCACCGGCGATGGCTTGATTGCCGCGTTGCAGGCACTCGCGTTGATCGTTGAGTTGCAAAAGCCCGTCAGTGAAATCGGTCGTGTTTTCGAAGCGGTGCCGCAGACCTTGCGCAATGTTCGCCTCCCCGACCGCGACGGGTCGCGCAGCAAAATTCTCAACGCGCCGGTCGTTCGTGACGCGGTTGCGAGAAGCGAGACGAGATTGGGTGGAGAGGGCCGCTTGCTGCTCCGCCCGTCGGGCACCGAACCGGTAATCAGGGTCATGGCGGAAAGCGACGACGAGGATCTCATGAACGATGTTCTCGATGACATCGTTGCGGCCATCGAACAAACCGTAGCGCCCGCTGCCGTCGCCGGTTGATGCCGTCGACCGACGCGCGATTGGCGCGCGTATTGATCATTGCGGGATCTGATTCCGGCGGTGGCGCCGGAATTCAAGCCGATATCAAAACGGTGACTGCGCTGGGCGGCTATGCCGCGTCCGCTATCACAGCTCTCACGGCCCAGAACACACTCGGTGTGCAGGCGGTTTACAACGTTGCGCCGGAATTTATCGCCCAACAGATCAATGTTGTGCTCGACGATATCGGGGCCGACTGCCTCAAAACCGGGATGCTGCATTCGGCCGCGGCGATCCACGCGATCGTTGCCGCGATCGACGAAAAAGCAACCGGAATCCCAATAGTGGTCGATCCAGTAATGGTCGCGAAAGGTGGCGCCGCGTTGCTTGATAGCGATGCCCTCGGCGCCGTCATCGATCTCATGATTCCGCGTGCGCGCATCGTTACGCCGAATGCCCCGGAAGCGGTTGCTCTGGTCGGCGGTAACCTTACGACGAAAGACGATCTCATCGCTGCCGCGGAGCGGTTGCTAGAGCTTGGTGCCCAAGCCGCGTTGGTGAAGGGCGGCCACCTGACCGGGGATATCGTCTACGACGCGCTTGCAGATCGGAAGGGTGAGCGAGAAGTTTTCAGCTCACCGAGGCTTGCAACGACCGAGACCCACGGCACCGGCTGCACACTCGCTTCGGCGATTGCCATCGGTCTCGCCGAGGGGCTCTCACTGCGCGACGCCGTGGCCCGAGCACGTGCCTACGTGCACCAAGCAATCAAACAAGCCCCCGGCATCGGCAGTGGTTATGGCCCGCTCAACCACGTTTTTGCCGTGCCGCCGTTCGCCTGGGACGACTAGCAGCGACTGGAATCGCCGCGTTAGATAAGCTGTTGCCGCGCCGCACTTTGTTGCAAGGCCACATCACGCACTAGTTCGAGTGCCCGTCTAAGTGTCTCGCGATCTTTAAGCGATCCCAATGTCAATCGGACTGCCTGCGGCACTGCAACCTGTCCAACCGCGAACGCCGAGGCAGGAACTAAAGAGACCCCTCGATTCCTCATTTCGGACGCGAACGGCAGCGCCCGCCACGGTTCCGGGAGGTGCAACAAAAGGTGCAGACAATTGGGGTGGCCGGTGGTTCGCATGCCTGAGAAAATGTCGGTGGCGAGACGATAACGCTCAGATATCTCGCGGCGTTGCCACAAAACGAGTTCGTCAGCGAGTTTTTCTTCGATCCATCGACAGACAATTTCGCCGGTTAGCGCCGGCGACGCGATATGGAGCGAGAAAGCAAGCGCTTTTAGGCGCTCGACGATCGTTTCATTGCGGCAGATGGCCCATCCCACCCGTAATCCCGGAACCAGGCACTTCGACGCACTACTAACATAAATCACGCGATTGTCGGCAAGCGTGGCGAGCCGCGTTGGCTGATCCTCGAGCAGGAACCCATATACATCGTCTTCTATCAGGATTAGATCATGACGGTGCGCCGTGGCGACGACCTCTCGACGGCGTTCTTCGCTCATGATCGACGTGGTCGGGTTGTGTAGTGTCGGTACCAGCAAGGCCAGTTTGGCGCCACTTTTGCGCGCGGCTTCGGCCAGCGCTTCAGGGCGAATGCCGTCATTGTCCATCGCGACCGGAACCGGACGACGATTGAAGTGTTCAATTAGGCCGATGAATCCAACATAGGTGAGTTCTTCGACGAGAACGGGATCACCGGCGCGCGTAAGTCCGAGAATCGACGCTGCGATGGCCTCCTGGGTGCCGTTGAAGCAAGTAACTTGTTCCGCTGAGGCCTCGATGCCGACGCGGCCTACCCAGGCGGCCGCGACTGCGCGATGGCGCGGTAGCCCGGCCGGGGACGCGTAGCACATCAGATCTTCAAGATCCGGCGCGCTACTGATATCGCGCAGGGTTTGTGCGAACACTTCGCGTTTGGGTCCGCCGACCGGTTGATTGAGCGACAGGTCGATAAGGTTGCCGACGCGCTCGGGCGACAGTACCGGCTGGCGCTCAGCAACCGGTATTTGAATAAACGTACCGCGCCCAACTTCACCGGCCACGAGGCCGCGCTGTTGGGCCAGGTCATAGGCTCGGCCCACGGTTCCAACGGTGACACCCAGATTCCAGGCGAGCTGGCGCTGCGGTGGCAACCGGCTTCCTGGCGTCAGTTCGCCGGTGTTGACCGCTTCGGCGATCGCATCCGCGATTGCGCGATACTTGGGCGATCGCCCAATCTCTATCTCTGGAATCCACATTGTATCGATTCAATATGATAAAATTTATACCAATACAATATATCAATTGATTCATTTTTCTGCTGAATGCATGGTGTTCTCGGCTAGAGTATCCGTATAACGATGATTTATTAGGGTTATTGTTATGGGTACAATATAATTGGTAGGCAGAGTAGGTTTGCGACGCTGTTGCGCGTTCCCGGCATAACACTATTCGTCAGGCCGACCTCAAACGGCTATCGGTACAGCGGTCTAATTTGATGGTGCGCTGGTACGATCGGGCGCGTCAGCGCTTTCAATTGACCGCGATGGATGAACGCCTGCTGCGTGATATCGGTTTGACGCGCGCAGATGTGGCTCGTGAAGCCGCGAAATCGTTTTGGCAGAGATAACCCGACGATGCCAGCATAGGTCGGGGTACACCAACACAAGATGATCCAAGAGAGGGCGCGATGCGGTTGCCTTACTATCAAATTGATGCATTTGCGGAGTGTAGTTTTGCCGGCAACCCGGCGGGTGTCTGCCTGTTGGACGCCTGGCTTGACGACGCCGCGTTGCAGGCTATCGCCGAGG
>CAUZWH010000097.1:0-9321 GCA_963583675.1 Alphaproteobacteria bacterium | reverse complement strand
AGCCCGGACGAGCACCCGAGCCGATGGATTTCAACCCCACTCCCGAACAAACCCGGATTCGCGATCGCGCCCGCGAACTCGCGAACGCGTCGATTGCCGCGCGCTCGGCCGACGTCGATCGCTGCGAAACCTATCCGTGGGACAACGTCAGGGATTTAGTTGATGCCGGCTTTTTCGGCATGACCATTCCTCAATCGTTCGGCGGCCAGGGCGCCAGCTATCTCGACGCCGTTCTCGTGATCGAGGAAATGGCGAAAGTTTGTGGCGTTACCGGAAGAATAACCGTTGAAGCCAATATGGGGGCGATTGGCGCGATCATGGCCTATGGGTCGGAGGATCAGAAACGGCTGGCCGCCGATCTCGTCCTCGCCGGCGACAAACCGGCGATCTGCATTACCGAGCCCGAAGCCGGCAGTGCTGCCAATGAGATGACGACCCGAGCCGACAAACGCGGCAACCGTTACGTCCTCAACGGCAAGAAACATTGGATTACCGGTGGCGGCGTATCGCGGCTGCATCTGGTGTTCGCCCGGGTCTTCGATGAACAGGGCGAGGCCGAAGGCATCGGCGGGTTTATCGCGATTCGCGATGAGACACCGGGATTAACGATTGGCGCCCGCGAGCCGACCATGGGCCTGCGTGGAATTCCGGAGACCGAGATCCTTCTCGAGGACGTGGAGTTGGCGCCAGCCGCTTTAGTGCTCCCGCCCCGTGGATTGCAAAAGGGCTTCGCCGACCTCATGACTGCCTACAACGCGCAACGCGTGGGTGCCGCTACCGTCGCTCTGGGTTTGGCCGAGGGCGCTTATGAATTGGCGCTCGACTATGCGGGAACGCGCGAGCAATTCGGCCGCCCGATCGCGGAATTTCAGGGTTTGCAGTGGATGCTGGTCGACATGAGCACACGTGCCGCCGCGGCTCAAGGGCTGATCTATCGCGCGGCGGCGAGCGCAGCGAACGGATTTCCGGAGCCGTTGCTCGCCGCGCAAGCCAAGATTTTTGCCTCCGAGATGGCGATCGCGGTCACCAATGATGCCTTGCAGATCTTCGGCGCGCGCGGCTACTCACGTAACCAGCCACTCGAACGCATGGTGCGTGATGCGCGCATGTTCACGATTGGCGGCGGCACCGCGCAAATCCTGCGAACCTTCGCGGCGTCGAAAATTCTCGACCGCAAACTGCCGCAGACGCGCGACGGCTATCTCAAAGTGAGCGGAACTGATAATGCCGCAGCCCGACCGACCAACCGCGTTGGACCTGCCTCCCGGCACTGAGCTCGATGACGACCTCCAAGCCTACTTCGATAAATGTGTCGAGAAGCTGGGATTCGTCCCCAACGTATTGCTGGCCTACGCCTGGAACCCGGCCCGCTTGCGCAACTTCATCGCCTACGTCGATGAGCTCATGCACGGCGAATCCGGCCTGACGAAACTGGAGCGCGAGATGATCGCGACGGCGGTGTCGGCGGAGAACCGTTGCTACTACTGCCAGGTGGCGCATGGGTGGGCGGTTCGCCGGCGATCCGGCAACCCCGCGCTGGGCGATCAGATCGTAATGAATTATCGCGCCGCGGATCTCGATAGGCGTCAACGCGCAATGCTCGACTTTTCGGTTATCCTCACGGAACGGCCCGATCGAATCATTGAAACGGATCGGCAGGCGTTACGCAATGCCGGGTTCGGCGAGCGAGATATCTGGGATATCGCCGAGATCGCGAGCTTCTTCAATATGTCCAATCGGATGGCATCGGCAATCGAGATGATCCCGAATTCCGAGTATCACGCGATGGACCGTTAGCCCCCGACGGTAGCGCCGACTGACCCATGGAATGGTATCGTCAGCACATAGGTTCGCGCTTACGACGGGCGCGTGCTATGACCCCGCATCCCGCCCTTCGTGTCGGGTTTTATTAGACGGCGTCGTCGATACCAACGTGCAACCGGCCTCCCATTGCTGCCACGGCTTCGTCAATTTTCTTCATGCTTGTCGCTGTGTTGGGATCAATCAATCGCCGCACCTGAAGTGGCTGGCTGTAGTTGAGTCGGCGAGCGAGCTCGCTAAAGCTGACGCCTTTACGCTTCATGGCGAGATACAAGGCAGCTTTAGCGGCAACTTGAAGGGGAACTGGGACGCCAACCTGGCCGCGTCTGACTTTGCTAGGTGTGGGGATATCGCGGCGACGTTCAACCCGCCAGCCGATCACGGCGGCGAGGCAGTCTGCGGCCATAGCTAACGCTTCGTCTCGATCGTCACCTTCGGTGATCGCCTCTGGAAGATCCGAAAACGTGACGGTAAACCCACCTTCGGGTTGGGGCGCCAGTCGGGCTGGATAAACGAAGTCCATGTTTAGTGATCCTTTAGCTTAACGTTCAACTGCCGAAGTATCGCGTGCAACGTACCGGAGCAGAGATCCTTCGAGTTCCAAGGAAGGGCTGCTTCCTTGTCACCAAGTACGATCAGGCGATGACCGCCCTTACCGCGATCCTTGAGGATTGTGAGTTTCAACCCATTCCGCCGAGCGTAGCGGGTAAGCGATCGAGTTAGTTCCTTCGCCGTTATCATTGATAATGTATGGTACGTTTTCGTATCATGTCAAGGGATGGGTTGGGCTAAAGGCTGGGCGTTCATCCTGCGCGATGGGCCGCGATCAGAAACTCTTTGTTGCCGCTGGGACCCGTAATCGGGCTTTCGACGATGCCGCGAACCATCCAGCCGGACTGACCGGCAACCCACGCCTCGATGCGCGTACAAACTTCCACGTGGAGGTCGGGGTCGCGAACCACGCCGCCCTTGCCGACTTGACCCTTGCCGACCTCGAACTGCGGCTTAATCAACGCGATAAGTTCGACGTTGCGCCCGGCTGCACGCGCCAAGACTGCCGGCAGCACCGCCTCCAATCCAATGAAACTGACATCACAGGTGATCACACCAACAAGTTCGGGAACCTCCGCTTCCGAGAGATAGCGGGCGTTGGTTCGTTCGAGGACAACCACGCGCGGGTCTTGGCGCAGACGCCAATCGAGTTGCCCACGGCCGACATCGACGGTGTAAACCCGGCTTGCGCCATGGTTGAGCAGGACGTCGGTGAAGCCGCCGGTGGAAGCGCCGACGTCGAGCGCCACCCGGCCGTCGATAGCGATCGAGAAATGGTCGAGCACGTGCGCCAACTTCACACCGCCGCGCGATACCCAGGGGTGATCGCGTTGGCGAACCTCGAGGGGCGCATCGGTTGGCAGGAGCCGGCCCGGCTTGTCGATGCGGTCGGTACCGCTAAATACCCCGCCCGCCATAATCAGTGCCTGCGCACGCTCGCGGCTTTCCACCAATCCACGTTCCACCAGTTGAACGTCAGCTCGCCGCTTCGTCATCTCACATCATGCCCATGCTGATGAGGCGTCTTGCCTCAAAGGATCGCACCCGGTTCGGCGAGGGCGTATTCGGTTAGTTCGGTAACGAGATAATCATAGGCTTCATCGACCGAATCGGTGCGCCGAAAAAGCTTCAGGTCCTCCTCGCTGATGGTGCCGTACTTGAGCAAGGCATCGAAATTAACGACCTCGTCCCAATACGCTGTGCCAAACAGGACGACGGGTAGGTGCTTGCGTATCTTTCCGGTCTGCATCAGCGTCAAAATTTCGAATAATTCGTCGAGGGTTTCGAATCCGCCGGGAAACACGACCACCGCCTTGGCAAGATAGAGGAACCAGAACTTGCGCATGAAGAAGTAATGGAAGTGGAAGGCGAGGGCGGGGGTCACATATTCGCTTGGAAATTTCTCTCTCGAGATCGAGATCGTCAACCCGACATTCAATCCATCGGCTTCCGATGCGCCGCGGCTAGCCGCCTCCATAATTCCCGAACCACCGCCGGTGACACCACGAAGCGCCGGCTTTCCGCCCCAAGTGTTTGAGACCACTGGGTCAAACGTTTGGCGAGTTCGCGCGCCGCATCGTAATAGTGTGACGTGTCACGTTCCTGGGACGGGTTGTCTGGTGTCTCCTGGGATCCCGAATCCGCCGTGTCTGACGGGTTGATTCTAGCCGACCCCATAAAGACGATAGTGTCCTCAACCCCGTGCTGTGCGAGCCTATGTAATGGTTCGACATATTCAGACAGAACCCGCAGAGGACGCGCCTCGCGGCTGCTGAGAAACTCGGGATCGTCATAGGCGTGGCGTAGAATGTTTTCTTCGTCGGTCATGTCATTATCAGGCTTTTATTCAGTGCGGCTTCATTACAGAACGAATAGGGGGGGAACATGAGCACAGTCGACACCCAAATCCATGACTTGGCGATCGCCAACCGCATCCTCGCTCGTGAGGGTGTGGTCGATGCCTACGGTCACGTCGCGATCCGTCATCCAGACCGTCCCGAGCACTACCAGCTCTCGCGGTCGCGCAGCCCGGAATTGGTCTGTCGTGACGACATCGTCGCTTACGACACCGAGGGCGTGGCCGTCGATGGCGATAGCCGCAAGCCCTACACCGAGCGTTTCATTCATGGGGCAATATTCGAAGCCCGGTCCGACGTCAATGCGATCGTCCACAACCACGCCTATTCGATGCTGCCGTTTAGCGTAACGAAAACACCGCTGAAGCCAATCTGGCATACCGCGGTTGGCATGGGTGCGACGATTCCGGTTTGGGACATTCGCGATAAATTCGGCGATACCAATCTGCTGGTCGTCAATATGGACCAAGGCCGCGACCTCGCGATCGGCCTCGGCGCCAACACCATCGCCCTCATGCGCGGTCACGGCTGCGTCGTCGCCGGCCAGTCGCTCAAGGAAGCGGTCGCGGTGTTTGCGCAACTCAACGCAACGATGCTGCTGCAGGCGCATCAACTCGGCACCGAGATCACCTATCTCTCGGACGGTGAAGTCGCCGAGGGGATGAAAATGCTGCGCTCGTCGGTGATGTCGATGGAACGCGCATGGGAATACTTCTCGGAACGCGCCGATCTCGGGGGGATCTAAAGTCGGCGGCGCTCAAGCCGCCGTTGGGCCATACCTTAGGCCCTGGCCTAGGCCCTTTTGGGCGCCTCGGCAGGCGCGGCCTCTTTACCGAGCGCTTCAAGCGCTGTTGACACGATTTGCGCGGCGTTGAGCCCGGCGACATCGTACATTTTCGCTGGCGCGTCATGGTCGATAAACATGTCGGGAAGCGTCATTGGCCGTATTTTGACTCCCTGATCAAGGAGGCCCTCAAGGGCGAGAAATTGCATGACGTGGGCGGCAAACCCGCCAATTGATCCCTCTTCAATCGTGATTAGCAACTCATGATCGTTGACCAGTTGGCGCAAGAGATCTTCGTCCAACGGCTTGGCGAAACGCGCGTCGGCCACCGTGGTGGGATAGCCCCGCGCGGCAAGCTCGTCGGCAGCCTTCAACGCTTCCTGGAGGCGCGCGCCGAGCGATAGGATCGCGATCGCGCTGCCCTCACGCACAATGCGCCCCTTACCGATCTCGAGCGGTTCGGCGTTCTCAGGAATATCCAGGCCGATGCCCTCACCCCTGGGGTAACGGAACGCCGAGGGGCGATCGTCGATGCGCGCGGCCGTCGCCACCATGCGCGTCAACTCCAACGCATCAGAGGCCGCCATGACGACGAAGTTAGGCAAGGTTGCGAGATAGGTGACGTCGAATGAACCTGCATGAGTCGGACCGTCAGCACCGACCAGACCCGCACGATCGATCGCGAAGCGCACCGGTAGGCTCTGGATCGAAACGTCGTGCACGATTTGGTCGTACGCCCGTTGGAGAAAAGTCGAATAGATAGCCGCAAACGGCTTGAACCCCTGGGTCGCGAGACCAGCGCAAAACGTCACCCCATGCTGTTCGGCGATACCAACGTCAAAACAACGATCCGGGAAGCGTTCAGCGAACAAATTGAGCCCAGTACCGGCCGGCATTGCCGCCGTCACGGCAACAATCTTATCGTCGCGTGCCGCTTCGCTGATCAGCGCATCGGCAAAGACTCGCGTATACGAGGGAGCGTTGCTTTTTGGTTTGTTCTGGGCGCCGGTAACGACATCGAACTTACTGACGCCGTGATACTTGTCGGCCGAATTGACGGCCGGCTCATAGCCGTGACCCTTCTCGGTAACGACATGTAGGAGAATGGGACCGCCCTTCCCCGCGTCGCGGACGTTCTTGAGCACCGGTAGCAGATGGTCAAGATTGTGCCCGTCGACGGGGCCAACATAATAGAATCCCAATTCCTCAAACAGCGTGCCGCCGGTCACAAATCCGCGCGCATACTCCTCGGCTCGTTTGGCCGTTCGCTCTATCGTGTGCGGAAGATGCTGAGCGACCTGTTTAGCGATGCTGCGTAACCCCCGGTAAGAGCGCGAGGTCAGTAGCCGGGATAGGTAAGCACTCATCGCACCTACCGGCGGCGCAATCGACATATCATTGTCGTTCAGGATCACGATGAGGCGGGAGTCCATCGATCCGGCATTGTTCATGGCTTCGTAGGCCATGCCGGCGCTCATCGCACCATCACCGATTACACACACGACATTATTGTCGCGGCCCTCAAGATCGCGCGCTACCGCCATCCCCAACCCAGCCGAGATCGATGTCGAGCTGTGCGCTGCGCCAAAGTCGTCGTAGTGGCTCTCGGCGCGTTTGGTAAAACCCGAGAGACCATCACCTTGCCGCAGGGTACGAATGCGCTCGCGCCGCCCGGTCAGGATCTTATGCGGATAGGCTTGATGTCCGACGTCCCAAATCAGGTTATCGCTCGGCGTGTCAAACACGTAGTGGATGGCGACCGTGAGCTCGACCACGCCCAATCCGGCCCCGAGATGACCGCCGGTTAGCGAGACCGCATTGATGGTCTCATGGCGGAGCTCGTCAGCCAATTGCGCAAGCTGACTTTCCCTGAGCTTACGCAAGTCGCCGGGATTGGAAATGGTATCGAGAAGGGGTGTGCTACTCATCGATTCGTAATCATACGGAGCGGCCAATCGCCCCGGTCATCAGGTGCCGCGATTTATAACAAATATGGCCAAATCCCGCAAAAGTTCAGCACGCGGCCCAAACGGCGCGAGGTGCGTGGCGGCCTGCTCGGCGAGCAGTTTGGCTTGTTGGTGCGCGCCGTCGAGACCCAGCAACGAAACATAGGTCGCTTTGCCGCGATCTTTGTCCTTGCCGACCTTCTTGCCGAGCCGTTCGGCTGATCCCTCGGCGTCGAGAAGGTCGTCGGTGATCTGGAAAGCTAGCCCGAGATCGTGGGCAAAGGCATGGAGAGCGTGACGTTCGTGGTCGTCGGCTTTCCCCAGGATAGCGCCCGCCTCGCACGCGAACGCAATCAACGCGCCCGTTTTGAGCTGCTGGAGGCGCGTGATTTCGCCGACGTCGACCTCGATATGCTCAGTCAGAAGATCCATCATCTGACCGCCGACCATACCGTGACTGCCGGCTGCGCGCGCCAGCGATAAAACAAGTTCGGTCCGAATACCGGCGTGGTGGCTGGTTTTCTCGTCGGCGAGGACTTCAAACGCCTGGGTCAGCAACCCATCGCCGGCAAGCACAGCGGTTGCTTCATCAAACTGTATATGGGCCGATGGCTTACCTCGCCTGAGGTCGTCATCGTCCATGCAAGGAAGGTCGTCATGTACAAGAGAATAGGTATGCACCATTTCCACGGCGGCCGCGACGCGGAGACTCTGCTCGCGTCTGACCGCAAATAGATCGGCGCTCGCGATCACGAGAAAGGGCCGCAACCGTTTGCCGCCGGCGAAGGTTGAATAGCGCATCGCCTCCACGACCCGGGCTTCGCGCCCTTCCGGCAGGACGATCAAACTATCGAGGAGCTGCTCGACCGCGTCGGCGGTCTCCTCAAGTTCGGTAGCGAGCGTATCCAAGGCCTGGGCGCGTTCAATCTAGGTTAGCTGGCTCAACGCCGACCGCACCCCCGGAGCCAACGACGATTTTGTCCACCCGCTCTTTCGCCGATCGCAACTTCGCCTCGCAATGACGCTTGAGCTGCGTGCCGCGCGTATAAATATCGATCGAGTCCTCGAGGCTGACCTGCCCAGAATCGAGTTTCTGGACGATTTCCTCCAACGCCTCGAGGGCGGCCTCGAAGGTCATTGCTTTGACTTCTTCTGGGATCTGCGTAGCGTCGTCGGTATCCACCATCAATTCGTACCTTGCGTTTGCATATTTTCCTCACGCGGCCATTAACGCGGCAATATGTGCACCGGTGCTATTGGCCAAGGCGTCGAGATCGTACCCACCTTCGAGTGTCGAGACGACCCGGCCCGAACAGTGGGTGTTGGCAATCGCCACCAGTTCCTCGGTTACCCAGGCAAAATCTTCTTCTTTGAGATAGATGTCGGCCAGCGGGTCGGCGGCATGGGCATCGAAACCAGCCGAAATGAGCACGAGTTCGGGTTTGAATTCATCAAGCGCCGGCAACAACGAGTCGCGCATCGCTATCTGGAATTCCGCCGAACCGCTGCCCGGCGGCATCGGTTCGTTGACGATGTTGCCCGCAACGCCCCGTTCCTCGCGCGCGCCGGTTCCGGGGTAGTGCGGATATTGATGGGTTGATCCGTAAAATAGATCGGGATCGGCGTAGAACATAGACTGGGTGCCGTTGCCGTGGTGGACATCAAAATCGACCACCGCTACGCGCTGAAGTTTGTGGGTCGCGCGCGCGTGGAGCGCGGCAACCGCAACATTGTTGAACAAGCAAAACCCCATCGCGCGATCGGCTTCAGCGTGATGCCCGGGCGGGCGCACCGCGCAAAACGCATTGCTGGCGTCACCGCTCATGACGGCATCGACAGCGGCGACGCAGGCACCGGCGGCCCGCAGCGCGGCCTCGCGCGAACCTGGCGAAACGGCGGTATCGGGGTCGAGGAAATTGCGCCCTTCTTTGGGGATGGCATCGAGTGTCGCGTCGACATAGCCGCTACGATGAACCTGTGAAAGTTTTTCGATATCTACAATCGGCGCCTTACGGCGCTCAAGCGCGGCGTAGCTCGGCATCGACAGGTGTTCAAGGATAGCCCGCAGGCGTTCTGGTTGTTCAGGATGCTGAGCACCAGGTTCGTGCTCGAGACATGCGGGGTGGGAGTAGAACAGGGTCGTCATGCGGTTCAGGCTGTCTCCGACCAATGCTATTCTATCGAATGCCGTTCGGGAATGCTGTGGTTAAGCGAATGTTACCTGACTTTCTGGTAGTTCCGCGCCATCTTAGTAGGATTGCAAACCCAAATTCGCAGATTTGACTAGCCCATGCGCGTCACCACCCAACTCGTTATCGTAGTCATGCTCGCCACAGCCGGCGCGGGTGCGTGGTGCTGGAAC
>CAUZWH010000096.1:0-9327 GCA_963583675.1 Alphaproteobacteria bacterium | reverse complement strand
ATGCCAGCCCAAGTTCGCTTAGCAAGGCTGAACGATGTTCGTCCAACGCAGGGCTTGGTGATCGTGCCCGGAGATCCTCAAAGTTCGACATCTTGATCGGATTTCCCGGCATCTTTACCGTTCCTGCAACGGCGT
Organism: Alphaproteobacteria bacterium; assembly: GCA_963583675.1. Classification (GTDB taxonomy): domain Bacteria; phylum Pseudomonadota; class Alphaproteobacteria; order SHVV01; family SHVV01; genus CAUZWH01. Next base: position 9,192 of record CAUZWH010000096.1, on the reverse strand, counting down.
CTTCAGCCGCAACGATCATGTTGCGCTCATTGACCTGCGGGTCTTCAACCACGTTTTGAATATTGTTGATCGGCCCGCAAGGAATGCCGGCCTCATCAAAAATACGAGACCAATCGTCGCGACTCTGCGCGGCCAGCGCGGCTTCCATTTCTTCTTTCAAAACGGCGGCGTTTGTGGTCCGCGTGGTATTCGAATCGAAACGCGGGTCGGCCGCGAGATCGGGGCGCCCGATTGCCTCAGCCAATTTTACAAACAACGCATCGTTGCCGGCCGCAATAACAATGAAGTCATCCTTGGTTGCGTAACTCTCGAACGGTGTGATTGACGGGTTACGTGCTCCGGCCGGGCCGGGAACGTTACCGGTTGCCTGATAGCGAGCTATCGCGTTCTCACAAATAGCGACCTGGCAATCGAGCATACTTATGTCGAGGAACATGCCTTCGCCGGAAGTGGCGCGATGGTAAAGCGCTGCATTAATCCCGATCGAAGAGAAGAGGCCGGCGGTGATATCACCCACCGACGTGCCCACGCGTGCCGCCGGCATCCCAGGGTGTCCTGTCATACTCATGACGCCGCCCATCGCTTGGACGATCACATCATAGGCCGGCCGTTGCGCATAGGGTCCGGTTTGTCCAAAGCCTGACGCCGCAGCGTAGATGAGACGTGGGTGACGAGCGTGGAGTGTGGCCCAATCGTAGCCGAGCTTGGCCATTGTGCCGGGGCGATAGTTCTCGATGAGGACGTCCGCTTGTTCCAGCAACGCGTCGAAGATGCGCCGATCGGCGTCGCCCTTAAGGTTCAGCGCAATACTTTCCTTGTTGCGATTCAGCGACATGTAGTAAGCCGATTTTCCGTTCACGAACGGGCCATATTGACGCGAGTCGTCGCCCGTTTCCGGCATCTCCACCTTGATCACGCGGGCCCCGAGATCGGCAAGAACCATCGTGCAAAATGGACCGGCCAAGACGCGGGTGAGGTCGATAACGGTCACGCCGTTCAGCGGACCCTCGACACTGGATGGGTTGAGGGCCATGCCAGATACTCCTCTGTTTTCAGTGATTTTTCCGCGCTTAGCGGCCGGCGCGTTCTAACCGAACCTTTGCGTACGCGCAACGTTACCTGAATTGGCCGAAAACGCTCCAGGCCCTGAAAAAAATAACTATGCAGCGGTCGATAGGACTTGAGGGTCCTGGCCGGCGGCTCGGCTTAGGTTCGTGTGGTTAAGCGTCGTCGGCGAGAAATGTCTTCGACAAACCGCCAAAACCGCGGCGGTGGAAAACTCCTTGCATGAGAACACGTCTAGATAGATGTCGCCGGCTTGCTCGGCGAAGTGGGCGGTCACGGCTGATGTTTCAATGAGTTGGACGAGGGTATATCCGCTCGCTTTTGGGTCATGCTTTGCGAAATGCGTGATGATGGGTTCGCCGAAGGCAACCATGCCGATACCTTCAACGAGGTCACTACAAAAATTGCGAATGGCGACGTCACTGGTCACGGCTGCACGCTCGCAACCACCCATATCGACGATCAGGTGTTGGCCCCACATCTTTGGATCACTCTAAGCTTAATGTTGAAAGCTGTTAGTCGCCGGACAGCAGGCGCGCAACGTCGCCAGCGAAGTAGGTGAGGATGCCGTCGGCCCCGGCACGCTTAAAGCTAAGCAGCGACTCGATGACGATGCGCTCCTCATCAAGCCAACCCTGCATTGCCGCCGCCTTGATCATCGCGTACTCGCCGCTCACCTGATAGGCGAATGTGGGAACACCAAACGCGTCTTTTACGCGTCGGACGATGTCGAGATAGGGCATCCCCGGTTTCACCATGACCATATCCGCACCTTCGGCTATATCGAAAGCGACCTCTCGTAGCGCTTCGTCTGAATTAGCGCCGTCCATCTGATAGGTTTTTTTGTCACCCTGGCCAAGCATGCTCGCCGATCCCACTGCATCGCGGAACGGATTGAAGAAGGCCGATGCGTATTTCGCTGCATAGGACATGATCTGCACGTGCTGAAATCCACCCGCGTCGAGCGCGTCGCGGATACTTCGTACGCGCCCGTCCATCATGTCGGACGGCGCTATGATGTCGCAGCCGGCTTCGGCTTGAATCAGCGATTGCTGGCACAGAACATCAACCGTTTCGTCGTTAACGACATATCCATCACGGACCAGGCCATCCTGGCCATGCGTCGTGAACGGGTCGAGCGCAGCGTCGCAGAGCACACCGATCTCGGGGTGGGCATCTTTGATTGCTTTCACCGCCCGGCAGACCAAATTGTCGGGATTGATCGCGTCCTCTCCGTCCGGAGTTCGCAAATCGGTCTCGAGGGCGGGAAACACGGCGATGACGGGGATCCCAACCGCCTTCGCCTCGCCCGCTAGCGTAACGAGATGATCGATCGACAAACGATTGACGCCGGGCATTGATGGCACCGGCTCCAATCGATTCTCACCTTCGTGGACAAAGAGCGGCCAGATGAGATCGTTGACCGAGAGTTCGTTCTCGGCGACCAGGCGTCGCGACCAATCATGGCGTCGGTTGCGGCGCAATCGCGTTCTCGGGTAGGCCCCGAGGGGCGGGTAGTGCGTACTGATAGGACCTGTCATTGAACCGCTTCCATACGTCGCAACGACACCCGAAAACCTCAGCGGGGCCGCTTCAATACTCCACTTTCGGCTAGTTTATAAACAAATTATAGGGTCGAATCGCATACCGTAGCTCGACTCCTGTCCGTCGGCCTGTGGTTGTCGTCGCCGTGAGCGAGTAACCTACTGAAATATCGACTAAACTAGTTTCCGATAGCCAACCAACCGAAGCAGGTTTGCGCGAGGAGCAGTGATTGGCAGAAACAGCCATTGAAACGCAGGAAATCGAGCGTCTGCAAGGCGGTGCCGAGCAACGGCCGGTGCGGTTTATTACCGCGGCAAGCCTCTATGACGGTCATGACGCTTCGATCAATATCATCCGGCGCGTGTTGCAAGGCAGTGGAGCCGAGGTAATTCATCTCGGTCACAACCGCTCCGTCGACGAAATCGTATCCGCCGCTATTCAGGAAGATGCCCACGCCATTGCCGTGAGTTCGTACCAGGGCGGGCACGTCGAGTACTTCAAGTACATGATCGATCTATTGCGCGAACGCGGCGCGCCGGAGGTAAAGGTGTTTGGCGGCGGCGGCGGCGTCATCGTTCCCGAGGAGATCAGCGAACTCGAGGCCTACGGCGTTGCGCGAATCTATTCGCCCGAGGACGGACAGCGTCTCGGCCTGCAAGGCGTGATCGATGACATGTTAAGCCATGTCGATACCGATCTCTCGCGTCACCCTCCAATCGACCTCGATGGCTTGGTGAACGGAGATCGCAATGTGTTAGCGCGGCTGATCACCGGTATCGAGGCCCATACGCTACCCGCTCAAATGCTGCGCGACATCGCCGAACGTGCGGCGACGATTGAGGGTGTTCCCGTGGTTGGAGTCACCGGAACCGGCGGCGCCGGCAAGTCGTCATTCACCGATGAAATCATTCGCCGCTTCCGGACCGATAGGCCCGACATCGCCATCGCGATCTTAGCGGTCGATCCGTCCAGACGTCGTACTGGTGGGGCGCTGCTGGGCGATAGAATCCGCATGAATGCGATCACCGCGCCGGGCATCTATATGCGTTCGTTGGCAACCCGCGGGTCAGAACGCGAGATTGCGCCCAACCTCGGCGAGATCATTGCGGCATGTAAACTGGGCGGGTTTGACCTCGTGTTTGTCGAGACTGCTGGCATCGGCCAGGGCGACGCCGCCATCGTCCCGCTCGTCGACGCTTCCATCTATGTCATGACTCCAGAATTTGGCGCGGCAAGCCAGCTCGAAAAAATCGATATGCTCGATTTTGCCGACATCGTCGCTATCAATAAGTTCGATCGACATGGCGCGGCCGATGCGATTCGCGACGTTCGCAAACAGATCTTGCGCAATCGCGAGGCGTTTGATCGCGCAGCTGAAGAAATGCCGGTGTTTGGGACGGTTGCGGCCAAGTTTAATGATGATGGAACAACGGCCCTTTATCGATACCTGTTGGAGATTTTGGTCGACGCTGGCATCGTTGATTGGCAGAGCAAGCTTGAAGGATCGGCGAGCCGCACATCGAGCGATCGCTCCAGCATCATTCCGTCGGACCGACGCCGCTACCTGGGCGAAGTTACCGCGACCGTACGCGATTACCACGCCCATGCCGAGCGCCAGGTCCAGATTGCCCGAGAACGGGAGCACTTGGTCGAGAGCCGGCGGATGCTTGGTGACGGCGGTCTTATCAAGGGCGGCGACGAGATCGATGGTCTCATCGCCGATCGCGAACGCGAGCTTGATCCGCACAATCGTTCGCTGCTCGACGATTGGTCACAGACCCGAGCTTGCTACCAAGCCGAGGAGTTCGTGGTCGCCGTGCGCGACCGTGAAGTTCGCACGGCACTCACGCATACGACGCTATCCGGTACGACGATCCCCAAGGTCTCTCTCCCGCCCTACGACGATCACGGTCCGCTGCTTCACTGGTTGTTGCGCGAAAATGTTCCGGGTGCATTTCCCTATACGTCAGGGGTCTTTCCGTTCAAACGCGAGGGCGAAGATCCTACCCGTATGTTTGCGGGCGAAGGTGATCCTCAGCGCACGAATGATCGTTTCAAATATTTATCCAAGGAATCCACCGCCAAACGTTTGTCGACCGCGTTCGATTCAGTGACTCTCTACGGCGCCGATCCCGATGAACGCCCCGACATCTACGGCAAAGTAGGGACCTCCGGCGTATCGATCGCGACGCTGGACGATATGAAAGTACTCTATGACGGGTTCGATCTATGCGATCCGTCGACGTCAGTATCGATGACCATCAATGGCCCGGCGCCGACGATCCTGGCGATGTTCGTCAATGCCGCGATCGATCAGCAAATTGCCAAGTTCGAATCCGAAAATACGCGCCCGCCGGATAGTGATGAGACAGCTAAAATTCGAACTTATGTCCACGCAAATTTACGCGGTACCGTCCAGGCCGATATCCTCAAAGAAGACCAGGGTCAGAACACCTGTTTGTTTTCGACCGAGTTCAGCCTCAAGGTAATGGGCGACATCCAGGCCTATTTTATCGATAACGATGTTAGTAATTTTTACTCGGTCTCGATATCGGGCTACCACATTGCCGAAGCCGGGGCGAACCCGATTTCGCAATTGGCATTCACGTTGGCAAACGGCTTCACCTATGTCGAAGCCTATCTCGCGCGGGGAATGCGGGTTGACGATTTTGCGGCCAATTTTTCGTTCTTCTTTTCCGCCGGAATGGATCCCGAATACAGCGTGCTCGGCCGGGTGGCGCGCCGAATCTGGGCGGTCGCGATGCGGGATAAATATGGCGCGAATGAGCGCAGCCAAAAGCTCAAATACCACAGTCAGACGTCAGGCCGGTCGCTGCACGCGCAGGAATACTCGTTCAACGACATCCGCACCACATTGCAGGCGCTGATTGCGACCTACGACAATACCAACAGCCTGCATACCAACGCCTACGACGAAGCCATCACCACGCCGACCGAAGAATCGGTGCGGCGCGCGATGGCAATTCAACACATCATCAACCAGGAGTGGGGGCTGGCGAAGAGTGAGAACCCGAATCAGGGGTCATTCATTATCGAACACTTAACCGATTTGGTAGAGGACGCGGTGCTCGCGGAATTCGACCGCATCAACGAGCGTGGCGGCGTGCTCGGCGCCATGGAAACGGGCTACCAGCGGGGCAAGATCCAGGACGAATCGTTGCACTATGAGATGAAGAAACACGACGGAAGCCTGCTCATCATTGGCGTGAACACCTTCCGCAATCCGCGCGGCGGCGCTGATACAGATGGTGGCGTGCAGTTGCAGCGCTCGACCGGCGACGAGAAGCGCTCCCAAATCACCCGCCTGCAAGATTTCCATGCGCGCCATGCCGAGCAAGCGCCCGCGATGCTCGCGCACCTCAAGCAGGCCGCACTGCGTGGCGAAAACGTTTTTACGGTGCTGATGGATGCGGTGCGCTGTTGCTCGCTCGGCCAGATCACCAATGCCCTGTTCGAAGTCGGCGGACAGTATCGACGGAACACCTAGTTCATCGGGTCTTTGAGAAGCGAGGCCAAAAAGACCTGGCGGCTGCCCGAGTGCGGCGTTCGGACTGCGTACCGGCAATTGATGGGTCGGCGCATCTTTGCAATTCTTTACCTGCGCTAGATGGCCCAGCAACGCCGCGCTCCTAAATAAAAGTCACCGGTTCTACCGAACCCTAGCTTTCACAGGAGCAATACATGTCTGATCCCAACGCCACGCCGACCGCGCCGCCAAGCTGGCGTCGACGCTTACGGCTTTCGCTAATTGCCACGCTCGCAATCCTATTGGTGGGCGCCGGCGTAGCCGCCTTCACACAGGGAAATGCTTTTGGCCGAATGGGGTGGCATGGCCACGGCATGTGGAATGATCCCGCACGTATCGACGAGGGTGTTGAGCGCATGGTCAAACACCTAGCGATCGAAATAGACGCTACCCCCGAGCAGCAGGAGAAACTGATCGTGCTTGCGAAAGCGGCCGCCAAGGATCTGTTGCCGTTGCGCCAAAAGATGCGAACGGCGGGTCAAGACGCGACGGCTTTGCTAACCGCTGCGACGATCGATCGTGCCGCGATCGAGCAACTTCGTGCGGCACGATTGCGGTCGATCCAACAGGCCAGTACACGGGTGTCTGAGCTCCTGGCCGACGCAGCTGAGGTGCTAACCGTCGAGCAGCGCAAAGATCTGGCGGATCGCGTTGCCGAGCATCGTAAGCACCGAGACGATCGCTAGCCGCGAAGCGGCGGTTAACCTCGGAACGGGATAAGCGAGCCGTGGCTGACCGGGTCCTCCTGATAGAAGATGATCCGCGCCTCGCCGAGATGATTAGCGAATATCTCGGCGAGGCGGGTTTTCATGTTGACCGCGCAGCCAATGGGTCCGAAGGTCTCACCAGACAAGAACGCGAGTCGTTTGACGTTTTGATCCTCGACCTCATGCTGCCCGATATGGATGGCCTGGATGTCTGTCGGGCGGTGCGCATGAAAAGTGAAATTCCCATTCTCATGTTGACCGCGCGCGGCGATGCTATGGATCGGGTCGTTGGATTGGAATTGGGCGCCGATGATTACCTGCCCAAACCTTTGAACCGCGGGAATTGTTGGCGCGCCTCCCCGCGATCCTGCGCTGCGGTAAGACTGCCGCGACCAGTGATGTGCTGCATTTCGGCCGCCTCGACATCGACCGTGGTGCACATGAGATTCGCATTGACGGTGAACACCGGTCTCTCACCAGCCATCAATTTGCACTGATCCTGACACTGGCCGAAAATCCCGGTCGTGTGATGTCGCGCGATACTTTGATGGACGCACTCAAGGGTCAGGCATTTGATGCCTTCGACCGCTCCATAGACGTTCACATTTCGCGCATCAGGGCCGCCATCGAGGACGACCCAAAAGCGCCGCGTAGAATCATAACCGTGCGCGGCGCCGGTTACGTCTTCGCGAAATCTCAGGACTGACGCCATGCTCGATCGGCGATGAAGCGTCTCTACTACCAATTCTACCTGACCATTGTCGGTACCCTTGTCTTGGTTGTCATCGTCGGGGGCATGCTGTGGAGTTTCGTCGACCATGACGCACCGTCCCATCAACGATACGCCCTCATCGGTGAATTGGTTGCCGCCGCGTTGGCGCCAGCTGAAGCCGCTGTCCCTGAGCAACGAATCGTTCCTCAGCGTCTCGCGCAGCACCTGAGTACCGATCTGACCCTTTATGATCAGGCGCGTCAGCCCATCGCTTCGGCGGGACCGCTATTACCTCTACGCGCCGATGACGACGATCGCGGCGGCTGGCACCACGGCGGCGGCCGTCCCACGTGGTCGATGCGCTTGCCCGACCAACGATGGATCGTCGCCCGTCTGCCCGGCGAGATTCGCTTTCCCAAGTGGGGTCTTGTTTTTCTGCTCGGCGGCGTCGCCCTGGCTGTCGCCGTGGCAGCATTCCCTTTGGCCCGGCGCGTAACGCGCCGGCTAGAGCGACTACAAGGGGGCGTAGAGCTCCTCGGCGCGGGAGATCTCTCGGCGCGGGTAAAAGTCGAAGGCCGCGACGAGGTGGCGCAACTGGCGGAGAGCTTTAACCGCGCCGCCGGCCGCATCGAAGATCTCATCGGCGCGCATAAGATGCTGCTAGCGAACGCATCGCATGAGCTGCGCACACCGTTGGCACGCATACGGTTGGGCGTCGAACTCCTCGGAGAAAAGGCCGACGCCGATCGCAAAGCCCATCTTGAAGCGGACATCGCTGAACTCGATCGCCTAATCGAGGAAATCCTGCTGGCGAGTCGCCTCGATGCTGCCGCAGGGGTGGAGGATGGGGAAGACGTCGACCTACTCGCGTTAGCGGCGGAAGAGGCGGCTCGCTACGAAAACTATGAGGTCAGCGGTGTCCCCATCATCATTCACGGCGAATCATCTTTGCTGCGGCGGATGGTGCGCAACTTACTCGACAACGCGGCGCATCACGGTATACCGCCGGTTCGTGTAACCGTGGTCAATCAAACAAACGAAGCGATCATCAGTGTTTGTGATCAAGGGGATGGTATTCCCGAGACCGAACGCGAGAGCATATTTCTACCCTTCTACCGCGCTACGGGGACGGGGGCTGGAACCGCGGGGTCGGGCCTTGGTCTCTCGCTCGTCCAGCAAATTGCCCGACGCCACGGCGGTGAGGTGATCTATCGTGTCGGCGCCGCCGGCAACTGTTTCGTGGTTACCCTACCAACCCAGCCAGCAACCGTCTAACGCGTCGCTCGGCGCTTAGCGCAGGCCCGATTCGTCGAGGACCCGGACGATTTCCTGTTGGTCCTGAACCGCCATCAGGTGGACGCCGTCGACGCCGGGTATGTCCTGCATTTGCTGCATCAATTCGACGCAAATCCGGCGGCCCTCCGCGGCCGAGTCACTAGCTTTTTCCAAGCGATCAACAATCGTGTCCGGTACGTCGACACCGAACAGGTTTTTGCGCATCCACCGGGCCGATCGCGCCGAACTGATCGGGCCGAGTCCAATGAGCAGCCGCACGGTCTCAGCCATGCCGGCCGATCGCAGCGCCGTGGCATAATTCTTCGCAAGTGCCGGGTCGA
>CAUZWH010000095.1:0-9342 GCA_963583675.1 Alphaproteobacteria bacterium | reverse complement strand
CGTTGGACTATTTCGACGAGACCGCGGGGTTCGACGCTACCCTGGCACCAACGACGCCGATAACACCGGCCCCACTTGATGCGCTGGTCGGCGGCGGCGATCTCTATCTCAAGACCAACATGATGAGCCTGCGCAATACGCGCGTCGGCAATGTCTTCAACCTCAGCGCGTTGACGATCCCGTGCGGTACGGCCGATGGCTTGCCGGTGGGGCTGATGGTGATGACCAACCCGGGTCGGGAGAACGCCCTGTTGCGCTTGGGGACAGCCATCGAGACCCGGCTAGGGGCTTAGGCTATTAAATTCTTACCTGAAAAATAGGCGCTATGCCTATGAAATAACGTAAGAAACAACTCTCTCAGACTTGTTCAATTCAACCGGCGACTGTACAGTTTAGCATTTATGACCGGATTACATGTGCCGTCGCTGAATGCGCAACGACCGACTTGAAATACTGGGCGAAGGCCCGTTTCAACGCCTTCGAACCCTACTCGGGGACGTCGAGCCGCCACAGGGCCGCGCGCAAATTCAGCTAGCGGTGGGCGAGCCGCACCATCCTTATCCCGAGTTTGTCGGCGATATCCTCGCTGGCGAGCGCGACGCGTGGGGCGCATACCCGCCGACAACCGGAACCCCCGACTACCGCCGTGCAACCGCGGCATGGCTAACCCGACGCTACGGTTTGGCGTCCGACATGATCGATGCCGACCGTCACATTGTTCCCCTATGCGGCACCCGCGAAGGTCTGTTTCTGATCGCGTTGACAGTGGTGCCGGAAACCAAGGCCGGTACGAAGCCGTTGGCGCTGATCCCCAATCCTTTCTACCACTGCTATGCCGGTGCGGCTGTCGCGGCCGGGGCTGAGCCCCGCTACCTGCCTGCGACCCGCGAAAACGGGTTTTTGCCCAACTTCTCCATGGTTTCAGAAGCCGATCTGGCACGGACGGCGTTGGTTTATCTTTGTTCGCCGGCCAACCCGCAGGGCTCGGTTGCCGATCTGGGCTATCTCACGCAGGTCATCGAACTGGCCCGGGCGTACGACTTCGTCGTCGTGGTCGATGAATGCTACGCCGAGATCTACGACGCGGATCCGCCGCCCGGTGTGCTGGAGGCGAGTGCGCGAACGGGTAACGGATTCGCCAATGTGTTGGCCTTCCACTCGCTTTCGAAGCGCTCGAGTACGCCAGGATTGAGATGCGGGTTTGCCGCCGGCGACCCCGACTTGATCGAGCAATTCGTTGCCTTCCGAAATTATAGCTGCGCCCAGATACCGCTTCCAATTTACACCGCCGGGACTGCGTTGTGGCGCGATGAAGACCATGTCGACGCGAATCGCGTGTTGTATCGCGAGAAATTCGATGCAGCCGAGGAGATTCTGGGCGGTCATTACGGATTCTTCAGACCTCGCGGCGCATTTTTTCTTTGGCTCGACGTCGGCGACGGTGAAGCAGCGACGCGTGAATTGTGGGCGGGAGGCGGGATTCGCGTGCTGCCCGGCGGCTACTTGACTCGAGAGGTCCCCGGCGATGCCAACCCCGGCGCCGCCTTCATTCGCGTCGCCTTGGTCGATGACCTCGAGACCACGCGCCACGCCCTGTCAGAGCTAAGGTCAATTCTCTAACCCGTGCATATGAGATGACGTCATGAGCCAATTATCCGGAACCTCGCCGACACCGACCCTGCTGCCCGAGGCAATTTCGATGTTCCTGCGCCGGCGCGCGGTCGAAACCGTGGCTTTGGTGCTAGTGGTTGGGGCAATCATTGTCGGAGCATCGCTGGCGACCTATGCGCCGACCGATCCAAGTTTCAACACCGCCACCGGGATTCCGGTTCAGAACGCGCTGGGTCCGTTAGGCGCGCATCTCGCCGATATCCTGTTCCAGATGATCGGCATTGCGGGCGCCGCGCTGCCGATTGCACTAATGGCGTGGGCGTGGCGGATCGGCTCGCACCGCGGATTGTCGCGCTATTGGCTGCGACTTGGCTTATTGCCGCTGGTATTGCTGGTCATGGCAGCGTTTGCCGCGTTCGTCCTACGGGAGACTCTGACGCCAATCGCGATGCCAGGCGGCTGGCTCGGTGCTCTGCTGGCCGAGCATTCGCTGGCCGGTTTGGCGGCCCTCGGCCTGCAGACCGCGCCGGTCATCGCCGGAATCGTACTCGCGGTTTTCGCGATCGGCATGTTTCCCGCCTGCCTCGGGCTCGGACTATCTGAATGGCGTGCGATTGGCGGCACGGTTCTTACACTCGGCGACCGAGCGATCAAGGCGGTGACGTTTATCGGCCGCTCGGCCAGGCAGTTCGATCGCACCAACTTGCCAAACATTTCTGCGCTCAAAGCGCAGCGCTCAACCGACCGGCGCGAACCTTACTTGGGGGCGCGTTCAACGACCGCATCGGTTGACGAAAAAATCGAAGAAATTGACGCCATCGTGCCGAGCGCACGCATCGCTAAGCCGAAAAAATTAAAGACCGGCAAGCGGGCCGCAGCGGAGCGGCAACCGACCCTCAATCTTACCCCTGGCGAGTACCAATTGCCGCCCCTCAGCCTGCTTGCCGAGGCCAAAATAACGCCCCGCAAAGCCGGGCTCAGCGCGGACGCGCTCGAGCAAAATGCACGTATGCTGGAGGCCGTACTCGAAGATTTCGGAGTGCGCGGACAAATTGAAGCGGTCCAGCCTGGGCCGGTCGTCACGCTTTACGAGCTCGAACCGGCGCCGGGGATCAAAACCTCACGGGTGATTGGCCTGGCCGACGATATCGCCCGGTCGATGAGCGCAATTTCGGTGCGTGGCGCCGTGGTCCCCGGCAAGAACGTGATCGGCCTCGAACTCCCGAACACAGACCGTGAAACCGTTTATTTGCGTGAACTCCTGTCGAGCACTGACTACGAGAACACGTCATCGCAGCTCACCCTGGCGCTGGGCAAGACCATCGGCGGCAAACCGGTCATTGCCGATCTCGCGCGAATGCCGCATCTGCTAATCGCCGGCACCACCGGTTCGGGCAAATCGGTCGCTATCAACACGATGATTCTATCGTTGCTGTATCGGCTACCGCCGGACCGCTGCAAGCTCATCCTGATCGATCCAAAGATGCTCGAACTATCGGTTTATGAAGGTATCCCCCATCTGCTTGCCCCCGTGGTCACCGATCCCGGCAAGGCGGTGGTCGCCCTGAAGTGGACCACGCGCGAAATGGAATCCCGCTACCGCGCTATGTCCCGGCTCGGCGTCCGTAACATCACCGGTTACAACCAGCGACTTGCGGAAGCCAAAGCGCGTGGCGAGGAGCTCAAGCGCACCGTTCAGACCGGATTTGATACGGCATCCGGGGCACCGATCTTCGAGGAACAGGAACTCGATCTCGAACCGTTGCCCTACATTGTGGTGGTTGTCGACGAAATGGCCGACTTAATGGTCGTCGCCGGCAAGGATATTGAAAGCACAGTCCAGCGCCTCTCGCAGATGGCGCGGGCGGCCGGTATCCACATCATCATGGCTACCCAACGCCCATCCGTAGACGTGATCACCGGCACCATAAAAGCCAATTTCCCGACCCGAATCTCGTTCCAGGTGACATCTAAGATCGACAGCCGCACGATCCTCGGGGAGCAAGGCGCTGAGCAGCTCCTCGGGGCGGGCGATATGCTCTATATGCAAAGCGCAGGACGCGTGACGCGCGTACATGGCCCGTTCGTTTCCGACCGCGAGGTCGAGAAAATCGTCGAGTTCTTGAAGGAACAGGGGTTACCCGACTATGTCGAAGCGGTTACCGAGGAAGCCGAATCCGATCTCGAGCTGGCCGACGACGGCCCCGCCGACGAGCTCTATGACAAAGCGGTTGCGCTAATCTGCCGCGAGCGCAAAGCATCGACAAGCTTCGTGCAGCGCCATCTCCAGATCGGCTACAACCGGGCGGCGCGTATCATCGAGCGAATGGAAAAAGAAGGCGTCGTGAGTCAGGCCAACCATGTCGGCAAGCGTGAGGTCTTGGCGCGCGACATCGACGCGATCGAATGAAGATAGTGCAGCACCAGCGCCGGTTACCGCGAACCAGGCTCGCTGCGGCGGCTCTGGTCTCGATGGTGCTGGCAGTCGCTACGCTGAGCGTCGACGCGGCGACAGTCCGCGCGCAAACCAACGGCACACAAACCGGTAATACGCGATCGAGCGACACGCCGCAGGCGAGCAAAACTCAGCCGGACACCAAATGGGCGGACCCCGATATCGCCCGCATCGTTACCTACCTGAACGGTATAAAGACCCTTCAGGGGCGGTTCGTTCAAATCGCGCCGGATGGAAACGTCACCCAGGGCGAGGTCTATCTGCGCCGCCCGGGCCGAATGCGGTTCAAATACGATCCGCCAACCCCGGTGCTGATCGTCGCCGACGGCGTGTGGCTGGTACTGTGGGACAAGGAACTCGACCAGGTTGACAGGATACCGTTGTCGTCGACACCACTCGCCTTCTTAATTCGCGATAAAGTTTCGTTCGACGATCCCATCATAATTCGCAAGATCATCCGACAGACCGGGCTGCTCAACGTCACCGTGTACGATAAACGGCGGGAGGATGACGGCGACATCACGTTGGTGTTTTCAGACCGGCCTCTCGCCTTGCGTCAATGGGTAGTAACCGATCCGCAGCAGTTGCAAACCCGGGTTTCGCTGTACGATATCGAGACCAACGTGCCGCTCGACATCAAGCTGTTCGTATTCACGGATTCGGGGCCGAGCATCCCCTAGGAGCGATGGTGAGCCGCTCGATTGACCGGTTTAGAACCACTGCCTAGGATGCGCCCGCCGGCCTGCGTGGTGTACTCGAATGACAAACTCACACCAAATCCATATTCGCGAAACCGACGAAACGTTTGCGGTCACCGAGAACGAATACATTCTCGACGCCGCCATCAAGCAGGAGATCATGTTTCCCCGCTACTGCCGTAACGGCGTTTGCGGGTCGTGCAAAGTAACCCTGGTGAACGGCAACGTCGAAATGGACGAGTATCGGGTTACCGCAATGAACAAGGCAGAACACGGCCTCAACCGAATTCTCGCATGCCGGGCCCGGGCGACCTCTGATTGCGAGATCGCATTTATCCCTCGCGATACGATGCCGAGATTCACGCATCCCGTATCCGAAGTGACGTGTCGCGTGCGCGCGATTGAGCGGGCAACCCACGATGTGAAAATTATCAGGCTTGGCGTTGAGACCGGTGGCCCCTTTGTCTTTACCGCGGGCCAATATGCCGAGGTATCGTTCGATGGGATTGCGCCGCGCGGACTGTCGATAGCGAGCCGACCCGGCGACGAAGAGATTGAATTGCACGTGCGTAGCGTCGATGGCGGTGAGCTCGGCAACCATGTCTCAAACGAATTAAAGCCAGGCGACGCGGTCAAACTCAACGGGCCGATGGGGCGCGCCTACCTGCGTGAGGTGCACAACGGGGCGATCATTGCCGTCGCCGGCGGCATCGGGCTGGCGCCGATCAAGTCGATCGTGGACATGACGCTGACGGCGGGTTTGCGCCAAGACGTGCACATCTATCTGGGCTTTCGCGATGAAGGCGACATCTACCTGGAAGATCATTTTTCTCGCATGCAGCAGCGTGCGCCCAACGTCCGGGTTACCATCGTGTTGTCCGAGCCTAGTACCGCAACGGCACGACGAACCGGGTTAGTCTCGGACGCGATTGCCGAGGATCTCGCTCCGCTCAAGGGTCCGCGGGCTTACTTAGCGGGCCCACCCGCGATGATCGACGCGGCGATGCCGGTACTGCAGAGCATCGGCGTACGCCGTAAGAATTGTTTCGCCGACTATTTGTTCTCAGAATGATTCTTCTTCTTGAAATGAATCTTCTAGGAGTAATCGCACGGTCTCGATGGGGTCGTCGGGCCCGGATCAGCACCGAACTAGGGCCCGACCATGGCTGACCAGTTCGACGACGACGATGACGCGATTAACCTTGACGACTACCCAACGCTGCTGGCGACGGCGCAATTCCTAAAAACCATTCCAACGATCTCTTGGTTTGAAAATATAGGCGCACCACTCGACGCTAATCTTGAGCTCGATGCCCATGCCTACCTCGATGCCCTCGGATTTCCGGATGCAGCCATCGCCGCCGTTGGCGGCTGGGAGGACGCAGCTTATGCGATCGGCAATCCCGATTGGAACAGCGATTGGTGGGAGACCGAGGAGCAGGTGCGCGCGGGCCTCACCACAGCGGCGCTTGAAACCGTGGGCGAGGAAGACCTGGAAGCGGCGATCGCTCATCTCAACGAAATCATGACCGATATCATCCCCGAGGTGATACGTGTCTCAGCCGCATATGGCGGTGTATCGGATGATGACGTGATCATGGCGGCGGTCGGCGCCGCGACCCAAGCCTGCCATGTTGCTGCTCTGGTGGTGCTGGCGGCCGAGGAAGAGGACCATTCGATGGCGCTGAAGTTTCGACTGTTCGAGGCCGGACGCTGGCCGCTCGGCGTCACCGGCAACTCCTTCCATCTGTTCTAACCGACCATTCAGATCAAGCTAACTCTGGGAAAATATTGCGTGCGTATCGTTAGTTGGAACGTCAATTCCGTTCGCCTACGGCTGAACATGGTTCGGCGGATCTTGCGCAAATACGAGCCCGACGTGCTGTGCCTGCAGGAAATCAAGGTCGAAAACGATCTGTTTCCGGCTCAGGCGTTTACCCGCGCAGGTTACCCGCACCATGCAATCCACGGACAGAAGGGCTATCACGGGGTTGCCGTCATCGCCCGGATTCCCTTGTTGGAAACGGCTATTCATCAGTGGGGCGGGATCGACGATTGCCGCCATCTCCGGGTGCAAATCGACGGCGATATCGAGATCAACAATTTCTATGTGCCGGCGGGCGGTGATGTCCCCGATCCCAAGGCGAATCCTAAATTTGCCCACAAATTGCGGTTTCTGCGCGAGGTGGCCAAGTGGTTCGGAAGCCGTCGCGACGAACGTCTGCGTGCCATCCTAGTTGGCGACCTCAACATAGCGCCCTTAGAATCCGACGTGTGGTCACACAAACAACTTCTCAAGATCGTGTCGCATACCCCGGTCGAGGTCGCTCATCTCGAGCGCTTACAAAATTCGCTCGACTGGGTCGACGCGGTGCGCCATTTCGTCCCGCCGCCTGAGAAAATCTATAGCTGGTGGAGCTATCGCGCGCGCGACTGGGCCGCCGCCGACCGCGGCCGGCGACTCGACCACATATGGGTGACCCCCGCGCTGGCACCTGGGTTGCGCGCCGCATCGATTGCGCGTGAAGTGCGGGCCTGGAAAAAACCCTCCGATCACGTACCGGTGGTTGTCGATCTCGACATATGAAGCACGAGAGCGGAGGGGCGTAGATTCTTGCGAACGCTAGCGTCTATTTTTCGACGCGATACATGAAGTAGCGGTTTTCGCCAACGCCGGGCGGTGTCGCGATGCGAGCGAGACCTTCAGTTTCGAGATACTGATCGGTCGCCACGACGGAACCGGGTGCGGCGATCAGGATTAGCTGCGGGCCGAGCCAGGCTGCAAGTGCGGCGGTTTTTTCGGGGTTTGCGCTGCCGAAATCACCGTGGATAAAGGCCGCCGGGGCACCGATTCGCTCCAACGCGTTGGGAATGGTCTCGCGAAAATCGCCGAGAATAGCGTGCTTTTCATCTGGAATGCAGTCGGGATGCGCGGCGATTTTTCTCTCAAAAACGTAGATGTCACGGTCCGCGAAGAGTAAACGCAGGTGATCGTAGGTGCGGCCGTTGCCAAGGCCTAGTTCGAGCACCGGACCGGAAACATCGCGAACCAAATGGTGGGCACGATTGAGGCATGCACGTTGGGACGTAATGCGATGAATAAACGATACAAGGCGGCTTTCGCGCTCAGTGTTTGCCGCCTGATCGGCGCCCGTGGAGGTGATGTTAGCCGCCCTGCTGGCGGGCCTGCATCAATTGGGCGGTGGTAGTGTTCAAACGCGCGGCAAGCACCCGCATAATCTCAACGGCCATTTGCGGGAATTCCGTCACCAGCCGAAAGAAGAGATCCTTGGAGATCTTTAGCGCGGTAAGATTGCTGGTCGCGCGCACCGTGGCCGTGCGAGGAACGTCGCAGAGGATCGCGATTTCGCCGACCACGTCGTTCTTACTCATCGCTGCAACGGTGAGCGGGCCTTTAGGGGTGTCGACGATAACGTCTGCGTCACCTTCGATAATAATGAATGCAGAATCACCATCACCGCCTTGCACGCACAAATCTTGTCCGCCTTGAAAGGTCAGCCGTTCGCTGGTGAAGGCGAGAAGCTTTAGTTTCGACGGCTCAATCCGCGCGAACATGGAAATATTGCGCAGCAGCTCGACTTCTTCGTTAAGGCTCACGGTAGCCCTCCTATATCGGCCTATTCGGCGGCCATTAGTTCTTTGTACCCGGTACCATCCTTATTGAGATCATCATACGTCCCGACTTCGATTGCTTTGCCACCCTTCATCACCACGACGCGATCAAAATTCTTGGCAAAATCGGCGCGATGGAGCGACCAAATAAGGCCGCGACCCTTGAATTCAGTCGTGAGATTCTGAAGGATTCGACTTTGAACACCGCTGTCCAGCGATGCCGTGGCCTCGGAGAGGATCAGCACATCCGGCTCCTTGAGAGCCGCCCGCGCGATCGCTAATTTCTGGCGCTGGGCCGCGCCAAGCCTCGATCCGGCGATACCGACGTCAAACCCGAGGCCGACTTCAGCGACCGTCTCGCGTAGCCCGAGTTCTTCGATAACCTCAGAAATGATCCGCCCAACCCGAGCACTCGCCTCGGCCTGGCCATAGGCGATTTTGCCGAACAGGATGTTGTCCTGAAGGTTCGCTGCGCGGTTATAAGTATCGGGATCAAAAAACTCTACCGCTTCTTTCAACTCCTCGGGCAGGCCGCGCTCGAACACCTTCCGCGCTTCCAATATCTTGGGTTGGAATTGATCATCGACCAGTCCGAGGCGATGGCGGGCCGGGATCAGCTTGAACGGAAGCGACATCAAGCTTGTGCGATCCTGAGTTTCCAATTGATCGAGGCTGTCACGGTCGATCCGTGTGACCAGTGCCTGGAAATCAGGCAAGTCCTCCGCGCTAATAAAGCTGAATTGCTGGAACAACTCGTGGTCGGACGGGACGTCGGCAAACAGTTCGACCATGGTTGCGGCGACCTGGTAACCGGTCGACAACATTTGCTCGGTGAGGCCCACCTTGTCGAGAACCGACAAGACGTATTCGTTTTCGGCAAGGCGATCGACATCAAACCGCTCGTCAATCGGGTTGCCAAACATTAAATTTTCGCCGACCGTCGCG
>CAUZWH010000094.1:0-9374 GCA_963583675.1 Alphaproteobacteria bacterium | reverse complement strand
AAACGATAGGGCTGAACAATGGCGATGCTCGAAGAGGTTTCCAACATCGGCGCTGCAATCGAACGGCTGAGAGCGCCGGTCCGCCAAGCCCAGCATGCGCCCGGCTTCATCTACAATTCGCACGATCATTTGGCGCGCGAGAAAGAAAACATCTTCATGCAGGATTGGCTGTTCGTGGCGCTCGAACAGGAAGTCGAAAACCCCGGCGACTACATGACGTTTCGGATCCTCGGCGAGCCCGTTCTGATCACCCGCGACGCTGAAGGCAACCTCAACGCCTTTGCCAATGTCTGCCTCCACCGCGGGGTCGAAGTTGCGTCCGGCAGCGGCAACTTGAAGGAGTTCATGTGTCCCTACCATGGTTGGCTCTACGACCTCACCGGTAAGCTGATCGGTGCGCCCTATATGAAGGAGGCCGAGGGCTTCGATCCCACCAATTGCAACCTCAAGCGCCTCGGCATTGATACGTGGCGCGGCTATGTGTTTATCACCTTCAACGACAACCCGCCGGCATTCGCCGATTTCATCGCCCCCCTGGTTAAAGATGTCGGCTACCTGCATGCCGAAGACGTCCGCATCGGCAACAAGATCGAGATGGAATTTCCCTGTAACTGGAAATTCGCCGTCGAGAACCTGATGGATTTTTACCATGTCGGCGTTCTCCACAGCGACAGCTTTGGCCAATTCTTTGAATGGCGTGAGGATGGCGTCAAGCTTAACGAGCGCGGCGGCGTCTACATCAAATACACCTCGGCCTCGCCGACCCCGGAGGGCAAAACGCAATTTCGTATGTTGCCCTGGTTGGAGGCCGCGGGAGAGACCGAGCGCTTCGGCTGCATGGCCTACCTCGCGCCCAATATGCACGTTTTCGGGCGTTGCGACGTGGTGCGGCCGATTCAGCTATGGCCCAACGGCCCCGATTCAACCCGCGCGGTGATCTATCATCTATTCCCGCCCGATTGGTTCAACGACCCGAAGTTCGACGAGAAGTGCAAAATTTATCGCGATTACCAGATCGAAGTCCTCGAGGAAGACCGCTCCATGCTGATGTCGTTGCAGTCAGCTATGGGTGCGCGCGAATACTCGCCGGGTCCGATGTCTCACCTCGAAGGCCCGATCCACAACACGATCAATTATCACGTCAAACGTGCGCTCGGTAACGGCGCCGACTGAAAGGACGAAATCATGACGGTCAATGGACCCGAGCTCGCTTACGCCGCCGATATGATGGTGCGCGACTATTTTTGTGTGGTACCGGGCGACAACCTGTTGATTACGGCCGATACCGCGACCGATCGCGACGTGGTCGACGCGGTGATGAATGCTGCCCACACAATCGGCGCCAAGCCCGCCGTCATGACTTCGCCGCAACTGCCCTACCAGGGAGCGCTGGCCAACGCCTACATTTCCGAACCGCTGGTCGCCGCGATGCGCCAATGCGATGCCTGGATCGACCTGCAATTTCCCTATGTCGCCGGCTCCGACGCGCACGACGAGGCCATGAAGTCCAACCGCATGCGTTACCTGCTGGCCGGTGATCTCAGCGCCGGCGGCCTGATCCGTATGTTCGGCAAGGTCGATCTCGATCAGCTCTATGGCGTCAAGGATCGCCTGTGCGACATCATCGCCGAGGCCACCGGCAAGAAAGTGCGGATCACCAACCCACTTGGCTCAGATGTCACCTTCAATCTCGCCAAGCCCGCTTTCACCAAATCCCGCCATGCCGACCGGCCAGGGCTCTATTTCGTGCCGGGTAGTTGCACAATGTTTCCCGAACCCGATTCGGTGCGCGGCATGGTCGCGATCGATGCCGCCTTCCACGAGTTCTACGAGCCGATGAGCGAGCCAATGATGTTGACCATCGACGGCAAAATCAAAAATGTCGACGGCGGCGGCACGTCGCGCACGGTGATGGACCGTTCACTCAAGCGCGCCGGCGGTGGCGACTATGGCTACGTCATTCATTTCACCTATGCGATCCAACCGTCAGCTCGCTACACCGGGAAATCCTTCGTCGAAGATTCTCGCGTCACGGGTAGCAACGCGGTCGGCCTGGGGATTCCCTTCTGGGAGCCGGGCGGCGGCGAAAACCACCCCGACGGCGTGTTGACCCAGCAGTCAATTTGGATCGACGGTGCCAAGATCGTCGAGGACGGCATCATTATCGGCCCGACCGATCTCGCCAAAGCTGCTGAGGCGGTGCTGCCCGTTCACCACTAGATCGGGCAACCGCCTTTGCGGACCGCTCATGCGGTTCTGCAGCCCTTAGGGCGTTCTGACGATAGGGCTACCCCTGCCTCGGACGGGGCCGTCGTGCCAGTCGGTGCGGGTCTTTTTACACGCCAGGGTGGCTGTAATAATGCCACAGAAACCGCGCCGCTGCGCTGCGGTGGGGGCGCCAAGCTTGGCCGAGTTTGCGCATTCGTTCGGTTGATGGACGTTTGCGCAGGCGCTTAAGACGCTTGAGTGCCTCTTGCACCGCGAGGTCGGCAGCGGGCCAGACGTCGGGACGGCCCAGCGAAAACAGAAGATAGACCTCCGCGGTCCACGGACCGATGCCCTTGATCTTGCACAATTCAGCGATTGCCGCGCCGTCATCCATTGCGGCGACGGCGTCGAAATCCAGTTCGCCCGATTGAGTTACTTCGGCAATGCCGCGTCCGTAACGCACCTTCTGACGGCTGAAGCCGATTCCCCGCAGGGCCTCATCATCAAGCGCAAGGAAGGTTTCAGGGGTTAACTTGCCAACCGCAGTGTAGAGCCGGTCGCGGATCGCCCGGGTAGCGCCGGCGCTCACCTGTTGTGCGAGGATAATGCTCAGCAATCCTTCAAAACCAAGCGGTTGCTGACGTTTGGGCGGCAAACCGCAGGCCTCGAACGCAGCGGCAAAGTCCGGGTCTCGCTCGGCTAATTGCATAAGCGGTCGCCGCAGTTTGGTGTCGCGGGGAAGCTCGGAGGAACTCATGGCCGGGTTTAACCCTTGACAGGCCGATCCGTTATCACCGCGATCGTCGGCACCATAATATGCGGCATCGTCGCGCTTGGCGCGCCTAACCGGTGAGTTCGGGAAGATGTCGTATGCGTACCATAAGTTAGAATTCTTCCGCTAGCCCCATATGCAAGGTACCGTTATGCTGGTGTAGAATCGGCGGGCACTCCCGTCGTTTTCTCTACAGGGAGGAATTTTATGAGAAAGCTGCTCACGATTGCCTTGGCCGCGCTTGTGCTGCCGATGCTGTCCGGCGCCGGCACAGTTACGGCGCAGGAAAAATTACGCCTACCATTCGCCTACATCTTCAGTGGGCCATTTATCGAGTTCGGCACCCGCGTGTGGAACGAAGGCGTTGTGCCCGGCGTCGAGATCATCAATAAGAACGGCGGAATCCGCGGCAAACAGGTCGAGTTCTACAAAGTCGATGTCAGGTTCCCGGAGACCGCCGGCTGGATCGCCGAGTTCCGCCGCATGTGCAAAAATCCGGAAATACCGGTCGTTTTCGGTGTCGGCGCCACCAAGAGCACGCTGGCGATCTTCCAAGACAACAAGAAGTGCGGCCTGCCGGTGCTGAGCCCGAGTTCGGGCGGCGCCTGGCCCCACAAAACGGCCGACGGCAAGAAAGACTTTGGTTGCTGCATGTTCCGTTATCAGCCGGTGCCCGATGAGGTCATGCCGGTGCTGATCCGGACCGCCAAAGAGCGTTTGGGAATCAAGACCGCGGCCCTCAGCCACAGCATCGATGACGACTTCTCCACCAACAACATCAAGGTGTCCCGCAAAGCACTTCAAGATGCCGGTATTGAGATCGTCGCTGATGTCGGCTTCAAGGATGCTGAAACCAACTTCGCATCACAGGTCGCCTCGTTCCGGCGTGCCAGACCCGATGCCATCGTCATGCATCACCAGCCTGGCCCGGCCGGCACGTTCCTGCTGCAGTTGCGGGATCGTGGCGTCAAGGGCCAGATCATCAGCGATATCATCGTCGGCGGCGCCGATTTCTGGAAACAGTCCAACGGCCACGCCAAGGGCGCCATCGGTTACTCGCTCTATTCGGTCGACGATCCCAGTCCAGCAGTCCAGGACTGGGTCAAGAAATGGCGGGCAATAACCGGCAAGAAAGGTGCGCCCGATGCGTTCGTAACCGCCTATTACGACTCCGTGCAGGTGCTCGCGCATGTGCTCAATTCGGCAAAGTCGATGAAGCGTGAGGATATCCTTGAGTCGTTCCTGAATATCAAAGAATACCAAACCATCAGCGGAACGATTACCTGGAACAATGTTGGCGACATCTTCCGTCCAGCACCAATCCTGGTTCAGGTGGGTGACGAAGGCGTCCTCAATCTCTGGAAATAACCGCTAAACCTCGCTTGCGAAACCGGGTGGCAGTGCCACCCGGTTTTTCTTTGCCTGAAGCATGTCGCGGCGTGCTCAACCCTCACGCTGGTCCGGCACGCGTTGCCCGGCTATGTTGGCTCGAAAGTCGCGGGCGTCGCCTTCGATTTCTCGATCAGGAGACTTTCGATACTCAAGCTACTCATCATCGCCTTTGCCGTATGTGTTGGGCAGATTGGCTTCCCCAACGGCGCTGCGTCGGCCGAAGAAAATTTACGCCTGCCGTTCGCTGCCACCTTCAGTGGACAATTTGCCGAAATAGGAACACGGATGTGGCGCGAGGGCCTGCTGCCCGGCGTCGCCGATGTGAACAAGCGTGGCGGCATCCACGGCCGCCAACTTGAATTCTACAAAATCGATGTGCGGTTTCCCGAGACCGCCGGCTGGATCGCCGAGTTCCGACGCCTTTGCAAGGATGTCGGCATACCGATTATTTTTGGCATCGGTACGACCAAGAGCACCATCGCCATCTTCGAAGATAATAGGAAGTGCGGCCTTCCGGTGTTTAGCCCGTTCTCAAGCGGTGCGTGGCCATATAAGACCGGAGCTGGCAAGAGAGACTTTGGCTGCTGCTTGTTCCGATATCAGCCGCTGCCCGATGATGTCCTGCCGATTTTGATCAAGACCGCCAAAGAGCGCTTGGGGATCAAGACGGTAGCTCTGAGTCACAGCATTGATGACCGCGCTGCGGTCCACAATGTCCGGGTGTCACGCAAGGCGCTCACGGAGGTCGGGATCAAGATCGTGAACGACCTGGGATTCAAGAACGCCGAGACCAATCTCCAGCCGCAGACATCATCTATTCGCCATTCTCGGGCCGATGCCATCATCATGCACCATCGGCCTGGTCTCGCCGGCGCGCTCCTGCTCCAATTGCGGAATCGCCGCGTCAAAACCCAAATCCTGACGGACAGCAATATTGGCAGTATAGATTTCTGGAAGCAGTCCCAGGGCAAGGCCAAAGGATCAATCGGTTACTCCCTCTACGCGGCAGACGATCCCAACCCGGCAGCCCAGGCGTGGGTTAAGCAGTGGCGGATACTCACCGGCAGAAAGGGCGTACCGGACGCATTCGTGACCACCTATTACGATGCCGTGCTGGTTCTCGCACACGTTCTCAAAACCGCGAAGTCCCTAACGCGCAAGGACATCATCACATCGTTTCTTAAGGTCGAGAATCACGAAACGCTGAGCGGAGCGATCACTTGGAGCAATGTTGGCGACATCTTGCGTCCGGCACCGGTCCTGGTGCAGGTGGGCGACGAAGGCGTCCTCAATCTCTGGAAATAGCCGACTCACGCAATCCCTGCCAACGGGCGGCTTAAGCCGCTTTTTTTGGGCGACCGACATTTCGTCATGGTGCAAAGACCCATCACATTTGCCGTCGTCACAGCGATCGGTTCATATCAGATTTTGATTAGCGACCGATGATGTGTCGGTTGGCTTGTTAGTGACTGCAGCCTGCAATGAATGAGCACGCACCTTCAGAGCCCGAAAAGCCTGTAATCAGCAATGAGCTTGAACGGCATCAGTTCCTATATCTGACCACAATCGGTCGGAAGACAGGTGCAACGCACCGGATCGAAATCTGGTTCGCCGTCCAAGAGGGACTAATTTACTTGATATCCGGCGGCGGCACGCGGTCTGATTGGGTTAAGAATCTGCTCGTTGAGCCGACCGTCGATTTCGAAATTGGGATTCATCGCTGGCGCGCCACCGCAACAATTGACGAAGCGGCCGATCACCCTGCGCGCGGACTACTCGCCGCCCGCTACCAAAACTGGACGCCCGATCACCCACTAACGAACTGGGCGACTGACGGCCTTGTCGTCGAACTGAAGCCGGACGGTTTCTAACCCTCTGCAGACGGGCCTGCTCCGCCGGCAATCTCACGCACCAGTTCTTCGTAGCCGGATGCCGACTCTCCGGCGGCCTCCGACTCGAGCTCGGCGCGTACGATCCACAGCAAGCGATTGAGAAAGTCGCTGCGCCATCCATCGCGTTCCGCTAGTGCGTCGGCATCGGGTTGGTAGGCCTCGATATCGGCGGCCGACAGGACGCCCCGGTCGCCGGCCAACCGCTCGATGGTATCAACCCGTTCGCGCAACACAGACACTTCGCCGGCCAACGCCATCACCATTGACAGCAACTTATCGACCAGTGGGTCTTTCGCGTAGTCGGGCCGCTTACCCAGAGCTTTGCCGGCCATATTTGTTACGCCGCCTTGCCAGCGCCAAAGATCTCCCAAAAGCTACGGCCGCCAGAGTTTTTTCCCTTAACGAAGGCCGAGTTCTGACCTGCCTTGCGGGCGACTAGGCTGTCAAAAACAGCGTCCTCGGCAAAACCCGCTTCGCGCATCAAGGCGGCCGGGGCCATCTCCCTATACGCACTCCAGAAGGGCTCGTTGTTATTGTAATTATCCCAACTCAGCATGAACTGATCGAACGCATCCATGTGACGATAAACGGCGAGGTCGACATGCGCGGTGATCCCACCAGGTTTCAGGAGGCGGCGGCACTCACCCAAAATGTTGCGAATGGCGCGGTTTGAGGTCTCGTGCATGAGAATATGCGAGACCACAAGATCGAAGGATTCGTCCTCAAATTGAGTGTGCTCGGCATTGTCTTGCACAAAGTGGACCGCTTTGCCCAACGCTTCGGCACGCGAATGCCCATATCGCAAGCACGGGCCGGCAACATCAATCGCGTATATTTCGGCATCGGGAAATGCGTCGACATAGGGCAAGGTACTGCCGCCAATCGTGCACCCCATGTCGAGAATCTTTGCCGGTCTCAGGTCGGGAAAGGTCGCTTTGAGATGATCGACGACCCCCTGCCCCATGGCATCGATCTGCGGCCCCCAACCACCCATCGAATAAACATAACCGCCACGGTCGAAGATCGCGCCTTGGGCTAGATCATCGTCAACCGTCTCGCGATGGTAATTGCCGGGCACGCAATGGATATCGACCGCGGAAAGATAACGCGGTACCTCAATTTCCGGGTTCAACGTCAACGTACCAACCGGGTCCGTCCATGACTTCGATATCTCGATTAGATCCGGCAACTGCCGCGCGACGCTGTCGGCAGCAACGTTCCAGTTCATATCCTGGCTGACCCGCTGCAGCGCGCTCCACATCCGGTAATAGGGTTGATCCGCCATCGCCTCGCCCACATCGTGACGATTTTTCGGTGGTCGGCCGTGTTTCCGTTCGAATTCGGGTTGCGCGTCTTTTTCGAAGACCGTGCGATTGCCCGCCACCACATTGCGCGCCAGATGCAGTTTGAAACTCTGGATGAAATCTTGCAGCGCCTGTTCGTCATGCGTCGCGCGGGGCAGTTGCGCGTGTTGGTATTGCCGTTCCATGGAACCCTCCTCCTAAACCGCTTCACCACACCAGGATAACCGCTGCACGACCCAACGTCGAAGGGTAGCGTGACGGGCGCGGTCATTCCCTGCCGATACTCGCGCTAGCCGAAAAACGTCTCGCACACGCGCACAAATTTCTCGGGGTATTCGAACGCCACGCTATGCGCGCAGCGATTGAAAATAACCACGTCCGCCTGCGGTAGCGCGTCGGCCAGTGCCAGCGACGAGTTCTCCGGCGTAAAGCCTGTGTCGTTCGCCCCCGACATCAGTGTTACGTCGCATTTGATCGAGGCGAGCTCACTTTCGCTAACCACCGAAAGGTCGATGTAGTGCTGTCGCGGCATCCGGAAAATTTTGGTGAAATAATCCCTGTAGCCGTGTTGGGCGAGCAGCTTGAGGCGGGCCATCACGTCTTCGTCCTTGATGCATTTGGGATCGAAAACGGTGGTTTCCATAAAACGTCTTAGGGCATCGCGAGTTTCCGGATAACGCCAGCCGCCGCTGCCGCCCACGGCTTCAAACTGCACGCCCATCGTCCCGGTGGTGAGTATTTTCGCAATCCATGGGGTCTTCGCGGCCAACTTCAGCCCGATCGCACCGCTCAGCGAATGGCCGATATAGCCGATCCCGCCTTTCGACAATCTTTGGGCCAGGAAATCGGCCTGGTCGACCCACATATCCATGTCGAAAAAGGGCTCGTGGGGATTGCGGCCCGATAGGCCAAAGCCAATCAGATCAGCCGCTAGAATTTTGTAGCGCTTTGCCAAAGGTTTGATCACGCGCCCGAAATTACCGATGGTCGAAGCCCCGGCGCCGGAGCCGTGCAGCATCAGGATCGGTTAGCCTTCGCCACCCTCCCAGATGTGGATTGGGATATCGCCCAATTTGATATCGCTTTCTTGCAGCGCCATCACATCCCCTCTTACGCCAAAGTCCGTTTTATTCGGCCGCCGCCGCGCCGAGCTGACGCGCCACCAGATGTGCATAAATTCCGTTGCGGGCCAACAGTTCCTGATGCGTCCCGACCTCGGCAACCCGGCCCGCATCTAGCACCGCAATCTTGTCGGCGCTGCGCACCGTCGACAGCCGATGCGCAATCACGATCGTGGTCCGGTCCGCCATCAGGCGCTCAAGTGCCGAATGCACGGCCGCTTCGTTGACCGCGTCGAGGTGCGACGTCGCTTCGTCAAGAATGAGGATTGGCGCTCCCTTAAGAAACGCCCGCGCGATCGTCACGCGCTGACGCTGTCCGCCCGAGAGTTGGGTTCCACGCTCGCCGACGATCGAGTCGAGGCCATCGGGCAGCGACTCGACAAAATCGGTCAGCGCCGCTTCGGCGACGGCGCGGTCGATCTCCTGGTCACTGGCTTCGGGTTTCGCGATCGCGATGTTGCTGCGTAGACTTTCGTTGAAAAGATGGGTGTCCTGCGCGACCAGGGCAAAATTGTGACGCAGATCGTCGAGGTCGTAGTCGCGCAGGTCGTGCCCCGCTAACTTGATGGCGCCGGTTTGAGGATCCCAAAACCTCAGGATTAGATTGGCAATCGTGGTTTTTCCGGCACCCGAGGGGCCGACCAACGCCAACGTTCCGCACGCCGGTATGTCGAGCGATACGTTT
>CAUZWH010000093.1:0-9384 GCA_963583675.1 Alphaproteobacteria bacterium | reverse complement strand
CCAACGGTGCCAACACCACAGCGGTTTTCTGCGGCCTCGATCCCCGCACCGGCCAGGGTTACCTTTATCTCGAAACTTTGGGCGGCGGCGGCGGCGCGCGTTTTGACCATGATGGTAAGGATGGTGTCCAGGTTCACACCACTAACACCTCCAACCTTCCGGTTGAGGCAATCGAGATGGAGTATCCATTGCGGGTCGAGCGTTACGAATTGGTCGATGATTCCGCTGGACCAGGCAAGTATCGAGGCGGGCAGGGGTTGCGCCGGATCGTGACGCCGGTCGGCCACCGCTGCTTGTTCAACGGCCAAGGAGAGCGTTTTAGTCACGCGGCCTGGGGTATCTTTGGCGGCGGCGCGGGGCGCCCGGGCCGGTTTGTGTTTCAGCAAGCTGATGCCGGCGAAACCACGCTTGATATCAAACCGTCCGGGGTGGCGGTGAATCCGTGTGAAAAAATCGTGATCGAAACGCCGGGCGCTGGTGGTTACGGCGCACCCAGCGATCGAGCAGAAATCCTGTTGGCGGATGACCGAGAAAGCGGCAAGTTCTCTAACGCGTATCTGTCTGAGTTCTACCGCCGCTGATCCCGCCCTTCATCGTATCGAAATCATGCCTATCGGCCTCTTAAAATACGGCCTGCGCCGCGCCTATCCGGCAAAGCCCGATCTGCCGCCGGCACAGGAACTGAAATCGTCCTATGACGTCGTCATCATCGGTGGTGGCGGTCATGGCCTCGCGACCGCCTACCATTTGGCGAACGACTGGGGCATTACCAACGTTTGTGTGCTCGACAAGGGATATATCGGCGGCGGCAATACCGGCCGCAACACGTCCGTCATTCGATCCAACTACATCACGCCGGAATCGGTCCGCTTCTACAAGGCGTCGGTCAATATGTTCGACGGGCTCTCGCAGGAACTCGACTACAACGTGATGTACTCGAAGCGGGGGCAACTTACGCTCGCCCACACCGATGCCACGATAAGAACGTTCCGGCTACGGGCCGAGGTCGGTAAGTTTCATGGCACCGGTATCGAGATGGTCGACCGCAAGGCGATCCGTGAGATTGTGCCCTGCCTGCACATGCCCCTCGATGCGCGCTGGCCGGTTATGGCGGGCTTGTGGCACCCAGAAGCCGGCACTGCGCGCCACGATGCCGTCGTCTGGGGTTACGCGGCGCGCGCCGCCGATCGCGGTGTTGAGATCCATCAGCGCACCGAGGTGACCGGCATTCTCCAAGAGAATGGGACGGCCATTGGCGTCGAAACCACGGCTGGCAGCATTCACGCCGGTGCCGTTGTCCAGGCGGTCGCGGGGATGTCATCGGTCGTCGCCAAGATGGCGGGCTTTCGCCTTCCGATCCGGACCTACCCGCTCCAGGCGATGGTGACCCAACCGCTGAAGTCCTTTATCGATCCGCTGGTTTCGTCATCGGCGTTGCATTGCTACATCTCGCAAACCGCACGCGGTGAAATCGTGATTGGCGGTGGCTCGGATCCGTATGAACTCTATTCAACGCGATCAACTCTTGATCTAAAGGAAAGCCTGATTGCCCATACGCTCGAACTATTCCCGTTTTTGGCCGATGTGCGCCTGGTCCGGCAGTGGGCCGGGATGACCGATATGACGCCCGATTACAGCCCGATCATGGGCGAGAGCCCGGTTAAGAATTATTGGCTCGACGCGGGCTGGGGAACCTGGGGTTTCAAGGCGACGCCCGCGACCGGCAAGTTCATGGCTCAAGCCATCGCCATCGGCCGCGTTCCCGACATCATCGCGCCGTTCCGGCTGGCTCGTTTTGACACCATGGCGCTGGTCAACGAAATGGGCGCCACCGCGGCGAGTCACTAATGGTCTATCCAGCCACGTCGGGCCGGGAGACCGCGCCATGAAGGTGATGCGCTGTCCGCTCAATGGTGACCGCAACATCAACGAGTTCCAGTGTGCCGGCGAGGTCACGGTGATGCCGGACGCCGCCGATATTAGTGACGACGTTTGGCGTGACTATTTGTGGTTGTCGGCCAACGAAGCTGGCGTCGTTCGCGAGTGGTGGTGCCACCTGCCAACCAGTTACTGGTTTATCGCGGAGCGCAACACGGTGACCGATGAGATCGTGCGAACGTACCCCTCGGAAGAGGTGTTCAACAAACGGGTTGAGTTCGTGCAGCCCGAGCCGGCTAAGGACCCAGCGGCATGATGCCTGATTCGACTAGTCCTGGGGTAAATCGCGTTCCCGGCGGCGAACTCGTC
Source organism: Alphaproteobacteria bacterium (assembly GCA_963583675.1). Taxonomy (GTDB): domain Bacteria; phylum Pseudomonadota; class Alphaproteobacteria; order SHVV01; family SHVV01; genus CAUZWH01. The sequence goes on along the minus strand of CAUZWH010000093.1, from coordinate 7,137 downwards.
GACTACGAGCAGCCGGTCGCGTTTACCTTTGAAGGTCGAAGTTTTCAAGGCCTCGCCGGTGACACTATTGCCAGCGCCCTGGCCGCGAGCAATCAATGGGTGTTGTCGCGTTCGTTCAAATATCATCGCCCGCGCGGTATCTTTTCGCTGGCCGGCTGGGAGGCAAATACCCTGGTGCAGGTCGGCCATGAGCCCAATGTCCCGGCCGATCGGGAACGCGTAATCGAGGGCGCTTCCATCGAAGGCCAAAACTATCGCGGCTCGCTGGAGGAGGATCGAGACGCAATCCTCGGCCGCTTCGCTAGATTTATGCCGGTGGGATTTTACTATCGGGCCTTTTATCGCTCGCAATGGTTCTGGGAGAATTTTTGGGAACCGGCGATCCGCAAAAAGGCGGGTCTGGGTCGAATTTCCCCCGACGCCCCACACCGATATTTCGACAAGGTATTTGGCTTCTATGATGTCGCCGTCATCGGTGGTGGGCCCGCGGGAATGGCTGCGGCGCTGGAAGCGTCCCAATCCGGGTTGGATGTATTGTTGGTTGATGAGAACCGCACATTAGGCGGCGCTCTGGCCTATGAGCGTCTCGACGATGAGGGTCTGGCAGCGGCGCAACATCGTGCAGAATTACGCGCCTCGATCGAGCAGCAACCAACGATCACGGTTATGACAGATGCGGTTTGCAACGGTTGGTTTGCCGATAATTGGTTGCCCGTCATCAAGGACAACCGCCTCTACAAAATACGCGCGCGCGAACTGGTGTTGGCTACTGGCACGATGGGCCAGCCGGCGACGTTCCATAACAACGATCTGCCCGGCATCATGCTGGGATCGGCTGCGCAGCGCCTAATTAGGGCCTATGGCGTGCGGCCCGGGCGCCGAGCGGTCGTCTATACCAACGACGATGACGGGTACGGCGTCGCCCTCGATCTTCTGGATGCCGGTACCGACATAGTTGGGGTCGTCGATTTGCGAACCGAACCGTCGCGTGACGCAAGGGTGCTAGCGGTCGCTGATCGCGGCATCGCGATCCATCGCGGACAGGGCGTTAACTCCGCGTCAGCCGGCGAAGGCAACTGGCATTTGGTGGAGGTGACCATCGGCACCGGTGCGGGTCCAGCGAGCACACGCTCGTTCGACTGCGATCTCCTCTGCGTGTCGATTGGATCAATGCCCGCTTATCAGCTCGCCCTCCAAGCCGGTGCCCGCCTCGGCCATAACGACAGCGATGCAACATTCTCGATCGTTGGTTTACCCGAACATATCGCGATTGCTGGTTCGCTTAATTCGGCGTGCGGGGTAGGCCCGGCAATAGCAGATGGTCGTTACGCGGGCTGGTGCGCGGCAAATTCGCTTGGTGCGGCAGCGGGGGCAGAACCTGAACGACCTGGGCTTGCGCCGCGTCGCTTGACGTTCCTCCATCCGGTTCGCGCCCATCCGAAAGGAAAGGATTTCGTCGATTTCGACGAGGATTTGCAAGTCGCTGATATCGCCAACGCGGTAGCGGAAGGCTATAGCGAACTCGAACTTGTGAAGCGTTTCTCCACGGTCGGCATGGGACCGAGCCAAGGCCGCCACTCGGCGCTGAACACGGCCCGGATCGTTGCCCAGGAAACCGATCGCACGGTTGGTGAAGTCGGGGTCACAACCGCGCGCCCGCCAGTCTACGGCGAACGGCTCGGGGTATTGGCCGGGCGCAGCTTCGAGCCCGAACGGCATACCGCGATGCACCATCGCCATCTCGAAGCCGGCGCCCAGATGTTGACCGCCGGCGTCTGGTGGCGCCCCGCGTTCTATGGGCCGCCCGAACGCCGCGACGAATGCGTCAGCCGTGAGGCCGTCGCGGTACGCCAGAACCTCGGCATGATTGATGTGTCGACGCTGGGTGGCCTTGAAGTCCGCGGGCCCGACGCCGCCGAATTCATGAACCGCATGTATACGTTCGCCTATTTGAAGCAGCCGATTGGCCGCGCGCGCTATGTGCTGATGACCAACGACGCCGGAACGATTATCGATGACGGTGTCGCCTGCCGATTTGCCGAGGATTGGTACTACGTCACGACCACGACCACCGGTGCTGAGCGCGTGTACCAGACCATGCTGTGGTGGAATGCTCAGTGGCGCCTGAATGTCGATGTGGCCAACGTCTCGGTGGCTTTTGCGGCGGTCAATGTCGCAGGGCCACGATCACGGGAACTTCTCGATACGCTCGTCGACGATATTGATCTGTCAGCGGAGGCATTTCCGTATATGGGCGTCCGTGAAGGCCACGTTGCAGGAATTCCTGCGCGCGTGTTTCGGGTCGGTTTTGTCGGCGAACTCGGGTTTGAAGTCCACGTTGCTTCGGGCCATGGCGAAGCACTGTGGGACACGATCATGGATGCCGGCCAAGTCTTCGGCATCGTGCCCTTCGGTGTTGAAACCCAGCGCGTCCTGCGGCTTGAGAAGGGTCATATCATCGTCAGTCAAGACACCGACGCGATGACGACGCCCGAAGAAGCGCATATGACCTGGGCTATTTCACGCCGTAAACCGTTCTTCGTCGGCAAACGGTCCATCGAAGTTCGCGACCGCTTTTTATCCAAACGCAAATTGGTGGGATTTGCGATCGACGACCCGTTCGCGCCGCTGCCTCAGGAATCCAATCTGGTCCTGCACGAAGGTGAAATCGCCGGCTTCGTAACGTCGGTCGTGCGCTCGTCCAATCTCGGCCGGATTATCGGCCTTGCCTATACCGCACGCGACGCATCCGAACCCGGTGATGCCGTTCCCATCCGCCTTGACGACGGCCGCAGCGTAGATGCAACCGTCGTCGAACTGCCGTTCTACGATCCCGACAATCGTCGTCAGGAGATGTAGCGATGAGCGACGAGATGCAGCCGATCAACGTCAAGCGCCGGTCGCCCGCTTACCGTTTAAACGCCGTTGCCGGTGCGCGTTTCACGGCCTATGCCGATACCGCGCTGGTCACTGACTATGGCGATCCGGGTGCAGAGGAGACCGCAGCGCGTCAGCTTGGACTGTGCGATCTCTCGGTCCTGCCGCGGCTTGGTTTCAAGGGAGCTGGGACACTTGATTGGTTGGCGTCACGCAACGTCGCGCTGCCTGCCGCCGTCAATCTGGCAAGTCCGCAAGCCGACGGCGCCACCGCAGCCCAACTCGGGCCTGAGGAAATTCTCGTCCTGTCGGACATCGCGGGTGGCTCTGGTTTGGCGGAAAGACTGGAGTCGGACTGGCATTCGAGTGAACTTACCCCGCGCGGCTTTCCGTTGCCGCGCCGGGAAACGCATGCATGGTTTCGCATCTCCGGTGAGTGCAGTGCGGCGATGTTTGCTAAAATGTCGGCCATTGACCTCCGCCCACATAAGTTCGACCGGCATCAGGTGGCGCAAACCTCGATCGCGCGCGCAACCGGCATCATTATCCGTAACGACATCGGATCGCTCCTGGCTTACGACTTGCTCGTCGACTGGACGATGGCCGACTACTACGTGCACGTTTTGCTCGACGCGATGGCTGAGTTCGAGGGACGTTTGATCGGCCACCGCGCCCTATGCGCGTTAGCCGATACCACCGCGTGAAAGGGCACGCCGAGATCGCCGGTGGCGGGTTCGCCGGCCTGGCGGCGGCGGCGGCGCTAGGTCACCGCGGCTGGACGGTACGGGTTCATGAGCGTTCATCCGAACTACGCGCCTTTGGCGCTGGTATCTTTGTCTGGGAAAACGGCCTGCGCGTGCTAGACGCACTAGGCGTGGTCAATCCCGTCTTGGCGGGCTCGTGGCAGGCACCGCGCTATGAAGTTCGTGATCATCTTAATCACCTAGTTGCTGAGAAGTCGTTTGGCGTCGAACTCGGGACACGGATGATCACCATGACGCGGCAGTGCCTATATGCTGCGTTACTTGGCGCCGCGACCCGGAATGGTGCTGTCTTCGAAACGAATTCGACAGCCGTCAGCGCAACATCCGAGGGCGAGTTGATTCTCGCCGATGGGACGCGGCGGCAGGCCGACCTTGTGGTCGCGGCGGACGGCGTAAACTCCGAAGTCCGAGAGTCGCTTAACCTCACCAAGATTCGCTACGGAGCAGGAGATTTCGGTGCGATTCGCTTGCTCGTGCGCCGCGCGAAAGGCGAATCAGACAATGTCATCCACTACTTGAGCCCCCCGGAGAATCCGACCCGGCGAATGCTCTATGTTCCGTGCGACAACGACAATCTCTACGTCGCGTTCACCGTGGGCAAAGCCGATATGGCGGCCAAAACCATCCCGATCGAACGGGATCTTTGGTCGGCGACGTGGCCGCATTTGGCTGATCTGTTTGCACGCGTAGGCAATGAGGGTCGGTGGGATATCTATGAGACCGTGAGTTTGAAACGTTGGTCGCAGCGTCGCGTGGCTGTGATCGGCGACGCCGCCCATGGGATGGCGCCAACGCTCGGGCAGGGTGCCGGGTGCGCGATGATGAACGCGTTGGCGCTAGCCGGCGCCCTTGCAGCGGCTGACGACCTCGAAGCGGGGCTCATGGCTTGGGAAGCAAAAGCCCGCCCCATCACTGACCACACGCAGGATATCTCCCACCGTTACATGGCGGCCGCGCATACCGGCGAAGGAGGCGGCACGCTGTGGGACGAAGAGGCCCTGAAAACCGCGCGCAGTATTCCGTTTGGATGCGCTTAGAACGTCGGCGGCACGCAATTTCGGCCGTCCAGCGCCAACTGGGCAAGATCGTTATTAGTGCTTCGAGCGCGGTTTGGTGGTTTTCGCGCTAACGCGTGGGATTGACGAGGCCTCGACGTCCAGCTCCTCTAGAGCGGCGCGCCCATCGACTTCGCCGACCACTGATTTGGCCGCAACCACCGACGCATCGAGCCCTTGCTCGACCAGCAGCTCGGAGATCTCCTTGGTAATCCTTACACATCTTTCCTTTGCTTCGGCCGGGCTGAGGTCGGCGAATATGATGAGGTGGGAGTCCTGCAAGCGGGTGTAGAGATCCTCTTGTGCCAAGTTCATCCCGATTACGCTTGCCGCGAGCGCATGCAACGGCTCGGACATCTCAGCCCAGCGTTCGGGATACTTACTTTTCGATTCTGAAAGGTCTACAAACTGCATCTTGCCGGCGAGGACTTTGCCATGTCCGTCTATCAGGCTTTGTAGTTTGTTCTCGAACGCCTCGGTGCTTATCTGTTCAACCGGTGAGTGTTCGGCAAATGCCTCGAAGTCGTCTTCGTCGGATTGCGAGACCGGCTCGGTTAGTAGATTGCGTACCTCGACCGTGAGCTTCTTGAGCAGCCCAGGATTTTTTTCTTCTTCTCTTTTGTTTTGCCATACCCATCGGTGCGTCGCATGCGCACGCGCCTCAGGTGGAACTGAAGCAGAGTGCCCGCCCCACCAAAAACAATAGTGTCACCGTTTATTGGGTTCGAGCAACTATGCTCGGGCATGCGCTAGCTCGTCGGCTGCCAGTGATCCAGGACGCGCTCGGCCTCATCGTCACCGGGCCAGGGTGGTGTGGTAACGAGGATGAAGGTGAGTGGGTCATCGCCTTTGCAGCGAAATTGAAAACGTGTGCCGATCGGAATTGTCACCGTGATCCCTGGCCGCACGGCGAGCTCTTCTTCGAGATCCTCAACCGCGCGCCAGAGCTCGCCGGCGCCGGTCAAGAAGTACCAGACCTCTTCGACGGTTTGATGGCGCACTGCTTTGGAGATCTGCCCCGCCCGCAACGTGCAGTGGGCGAGACTGGCAATCCCGCTACGCGGGGGCGGCAGCAACCGGATCTCCGAGCCGTCCGGCGCGATGATGTCGGGTTTGACGGAAAGGGCCGCCGTATCGAACGGTGTCGTCAGTACGTAATCCTGCGAATTGTCGGACATGGTCGGTGTTGGTTAGACTATGATCTGTACGCGCGAGGCTAGTATACGGGGCGGTAGAATGTGCCACTGTCCCGCCAACTCAGAGATTGGCCTGGAGACCGTCATGACGCCGATGATCACACACCATATCGATCACCCAAGTGCTTGGAAAGGCACCGATTTCCACAGCAAGGACGACTTTTCCGTCGACCTTGAAGAGCGTCATATTCGGGCCCTCGATGCCGCGCTCAACCGGGTTAAGGAACGAGGACTTACGACTGAGACGATCACCAAAAGTGATTTCGCGCTCGACGATATCCAAGAACTGATCGATGAGATGTTCGATGAAATTATGAACAAGCGCGGATTTCTCATGCTGCGCGGTTGGCCGCTCGATCGCTATTCGGTCGAGGATATCGGCATCATGTATTTCGGGCTGGGCTTGCATTTCGGCAAGGCGGCTTCGCAGAGCGTCATGGGCGACCTGCTCGGTCAGGTGACCGATCATTCCGACGAAAACCCGGACGAGCGGGCCTACCGCAACAAATATGCATTGTCGCCGCATACCGACCTCAACGATTTGATCGGAATGCTCAATATTCGCAAGGCAACAGTTGGCGGCGAGAGCCAATACGCCAGTGCAATCGCCGTTCACAACGAGATATTTGCCACTCGGCCAGATTTGTTGCCGGCGCTCTATGAAGGGTTTTACTACCACCGCCGCGGCGAGAACGCGCCTGGACAGGCGCCGGTTACGCCCCACAAAGTACCGGTATTCTCAACCGTCGACGGACTCCTCAGCTGTCGCTACGTCGATACTTATATGCCCGCTGCCGCCGCCGAACTCGGCGTTGATTTGCCGCCCCAACTTCTCGAAGCCATCGAAGTTTTTGAAGCTACCTCTGCGCGCGAGGACATACGCCTGGAAATGATGGTCGAGCCGGGTGAAATGCTGTTGTCGAACAATTTTACCGTATTACATGGGCGCAGTGGTTTCGATGATAGCGACAAGCCGCTCGATCAACGGCGCCTGTTCTTCAGGCTTTGGCTCGATCCCGACGAAGCCGTGCGCCGCCCGCACGTGCCCGAAGTGACGATCTTCGAGGGCAACTCCATAGCGCGCCAGGAAGGCCGCAAGCCGATCTATAGCGACGATGCCTGGGAAGGCATCAATGACTATGTTGAACGCAAGAAGGCGGCGCTCGGCAGTTAACGCGCCACCGTCAGGCGGCTGGCCGTTCGCCCTTCGGTATTATTGGGTATACTTGTAAATCCCCACGATTA
>CAUZWH010000092.1:0-9475 GCA_963583675.1 Alphaproteobacteria bacterium | reverse complement strand
CGCTTTCAAACAATAGGGGAATATCAAGTACGACCAGAGGCTCGCCACGACGCGACGCCCTGGTGAGAAACCCACCCTCCTGGCGTCGCACCCGCGGATGCAGAATACCTTCCAAACGTTTCAAATCGTCGGGTTGATTAAAAACCATTGCGCCCAAAGTCTGACGGTTCACGAGCCCGTCGTGGACCGCGTCGGGGAACAACAGCGAGACATCGGCGACGGCCTCACCGTTTTTGCCAAGCAGCTTGTGAACAATGGCATCGGCATCAAAAACCGGAACATTGAGACGGCGAAATGTTTTCGCCGCTTCGGTCTTTCCCATGCCGATCGATCCGGTCAATCCCAGAACAATCATGACTCGACATCGTTGTTTGCGAGATCACGTTCAAGCAGGTCTCGCACCGCGGGCGTCGGCCTGGGTTCAACGCCGAACCAGGCCGCAAAGCCAGGCCGCGCCTGATGGATAAGCATACCAAGCCCGTCGACAACCGGATTGCCGCGACCGCGGGCCTGCTGAAGCAATGGCGTTATCAGTGGATCGTAAACCAGGTCAGTCACCACTGCGTCACGCGGCAGCTGATCAATATTCAGGTCAAGTGATTCATGCCCTGTGAGACCCGCGGCCGTTGTGTTCACCAGGAGAGCTGCGTCGCCCAGAGCCTGACGACGATCTGGCCAAGCCGCGGTGCTCAGGCGTTGGTCGGTAATGTCGTTGGCGAGGGCGTCGGCGCGTTCACTCGAGCGATTGATGATCCTCAGTTCCGGCACCCCCGCATCGAGCAGGGTGACCACAACGGCGCGGGCGGCACCTCCGGCACCGATAACCACAACAGGCCCACGCTCCGGCTGCCAGTTGGGTGCGCCGCTTGTCAGATTACTCATAAAACCGAATCCGTCGGTATTACTACCGCGGAGCTCGCCCCCTGGGCCGACGGTTACAGTGTTGACCGCGCCGACCCGCGCAGCTAATTCATCGGCCTCATCTACATAGGCAAGCGCGGCTTCCTTGTACGGCACCGTGACATTCGCGCCGACAAACCCAAACTTACCTAGGCATCGAAAAGCGTCCTCGAAGGATTGCGGTTCAACCGCCAGCGGTACATACGCACCATCGATCGCGTGCTCAGCCAGCCAATGATTGTGTAGCAGTGGCGATCGCGAATGTGCGATCGGCCAACCAAAAACACCGGCCAGCCTCGTTCGCCCGGTAATGCTCATGGACTCACGTCGCCCCGCGCCCGTAGCTCCCGCAAGAGCGGCACCAGCGGCAGCCCGAGGATTGAAAAGAAATCACCATCGATATGATCAAACAATCGAATGCCGCGTCCTTCAACGTGGTAGGCACCGACCGCCTCGAACGCGGCTTCGCCTATATCATCGAGGTAGTTCTCGATTCTGCGATCATCCAGCCGGGTCATAGTTAGTGTCGCGATATCGCAATGTCGCCATATCTCTGCCTTGCCCGAGACCAAGCTGACCAAACTTACAGCGGTGACCAAGCGATGAGACCGGCCGCTAAGCCGGCGCAATTGGCCCATGGCATCTTTGCGGTTCTTAGGTTTTCCAAGCCACTCATTATCGATATCGAGAATTTGGTCAGCGCCAATCACGAGCGATTGCGGATCACGTTGAGCAACATCCAATGCTTTGGATCGAGCGAGTTCAAGGGCTGTTGCCTGCGTATCGAACGCTTTCTCGCGGCAGGCAGTCTTGATAGTGTCCTCATTAACGTTGGACGGCAGGGTGCGGCAGGTAATACCAGCTTGCGCCAACATATCCCGCCGAATCGAGCTGCGTGAAGCTAGCACAAGATTGGTCACGGCCCGGTCTCACGACGGCGCTCCAGCAACGCTAAGATTTTTGCCGCGGTTTCTTCTATTGAGCGGCGCGTTACATCGATCAACGGCCAATCATTGCGCGCAAATACCTGGCGCGCATCCTTCACCTCGGTTCGAACCTGATAGGCATCAGTGTAAGGCGTGTTTGGCGTTTCCTTGAGCTCCAGCAGCCGGTTGCGGCGGATCTGGATGAGGCGGTCAGGGCTCGCGGTGAGACCGATAATAAGCGGATCGATCGCCGGGCTGCCAAGAACCGCTAATTCCTCTGGAAGGGGCTGTCCAGGCACCCGCGGCACGTTCGCAGCACGCACCCCGCGATTGGCCAAATACACACAGGTTGGTGTTTTAGAGGTTCGTGAAACGCCTACCAATACGACATCTGCCTCGGCAAGTGCCGGGGTACCCTGACCGTCATCATGTGCAAAGGCAAAATCCATTGCGTCGATACGATTAAAGTAATCCGCATCGGGCACGTGCTGTCGACCGGGCTGGTCCTTACTCTCAACACCAAAATACGCAGCCAATGTTCGCAACACTGGATCTAGCACCAATACACATGGAATTCGGAGCATCCGGCACGACGACACCAAGTGATCCCGCAAATCCTTTTGAACCAGCGTGAATAAAACTACACCCGGACTGTTCTTGAGATTCGCAACCACGTCATCGAGCTGTTGCTTGTTTCGCACCATCGGCCACAGATGTTGCGAGGACTCGACCACCTCAAACTGAGTTATCGCCGCGTTAGCCAGGGCGGTTAGGGTCTCGCCGGTTGCGTCGGAGATCAGATGAACGTGAAATTTGGTCATGAACTCATGAAATAAGACTGTGGGTTAAACGGTGCCAACCACGGTACGAGTTGTGAGTCTTTCATACATCGACCCGCATGGTACCAATCCAACCCTAAACCGCGTTATCTATCCCTCGAATAAGATTTGACCTCAGCAGCTAGTCCAAGGCTGTTAATAAGGTGATCAACCCGATGATCTCCGCGCAAAGTCCCGTGTTATACACGTTCTTCTTTAACCTTGATTTCTGGGCTCCAGAGATCCTTCACCTTGAGTTTTCCACGATCCTCCTTCCGCACAGCGGCAAAGTCTGCTACGGCGATTGGTTAGGTGGACACTTATTAATCCCCACGTTTCACCGCACTACAACAACATCTACCTAATTACTTCCTAATAGTAATGAAGAGGGGTCTATCAAGCTCGTGAGTGGTCCAAAGCCGGTGTCTGAAAAATCAATTGTCACGTTGTTGCGTGAAAGGCGAGTCGGTTCCCGGCCACCGTTTTGGTTTATGCGGCAAGCGGGACGGTATTTACCTGAGTACCGCGAGATCCGAAGCGCTGTTCCGGATTTTCTGACGTTGTGTTACTCACCGGATCTTGCGGTGGAAGTAACGCTCCAACCGATTCGGCGGTTCCATCCGGACGCAGCAATCGTATTCGCGGATATATTGCTTATTCCCGATGCGCTGGGTCAGAAGGTGAGTTATCTAGAAGGTTCCGGTCCACGACTCGAGCCAACGATACGGTCAACCCGAGATATTGAGGGGTTGGAATCTCAAGGTATTCTGGACCACCTGAGTCCGGTTTTCGAAACATTGAAACGGGTTCGTTCTGAGCTCCCTACAGACACAGCTCTGATCGGATTTGCTGGAGCACCCTGGACGGTGGCCGTTTACATGGTCGAGGGTGGTAGCTCTACGCAATTTATGGCGACCCGACGGTGGGCGGCGTCAGCACCGAACGAGTTTGGAGCACTAATCCGCGTGCTTACGGATGCTACGGTTGGGTATCTCGATCAACAGGTACGTGCCGGGGCTGAAATTGTGCAGATTTTCGATACTTGGTCGGGATTGCTACCGCCGCCGGCGTTCCGGAGGTGGTGTGTTGAACCGGTCGCGGAAATAGTTGCGAGGTTCAAGGCACAACACCCCTCTGTACCAGTCATCGGATTTCCGAGAGGTGCGGGCGCGATGATGATCGGTTACGGAACAGCCACGGGTATTGACGGCGTGAGTCTTGATCCAACGGTTGAGGCGCACTGGGCGGCTGATAATTTGGGTGACGATATTGTTCTTCAAGGAAATCTAGATCCTTCAGTGCTTGTCGCTGGTGGCTTGGCACTCGACCAGGAGGCAGATCGACTGCTCCGGGAATTTGCGCCGTTTCCACATATATTTAATCTTGGTCATGGCATCGTGCCTGAGACACCGCCTGAGAATGTTGCTCACCTTGCAGAAATAATCCGTACGTGGGAGCGACCGGTTTCGTGAAAATCGCGATCGTTCTTTTCAACCTCGGTGCGCCCGACAGTCTAGAAGCAGTTGGGCCATTCTTGCGTAATCTTTTCAGCGACCCGGCTATATTGAGGGTCCCGCGGATATTACGGCCCCTGCTTGCTGGATGGATTTCACGCCGGCGCACACCGGAGGCGCAAAATATCTACGCCAAGATAGGCGGTGGATCACCGCTTCTATCTGAAACGCAACGTCAAGCCGAGGCTCTTGCCAGTCGACTTAATGACCGTGGTGACGATTCATACGGTGTCTTCATAGCGATGCGCTATTGGCATCCACTTATTCCCGAAACCGTTACCAAAGTAGAAGAATTTGCGCCGGATCGTATCGTTCTGGTCCCGCTCTACCCACAATATTCATCAACGACTACGGCATCATCGATGAGAGCTTGGCAGCAGGCGGCAAAAGAAATTGGACTTTCAAGGCCAACTAACACGGTGTGCTGTTATCCGGAACAAGCAGAGTGGGTGGAATGTCAAACGCAACTGCTGGCCTCAACCATCGCCGAGAGTGGTGAAAACCTGGGCGGCCTTCGAATCTTGTTCTCCGCTCATGGGTTACCCAAGCGGATCGTCGACGCAGGTGATCCATACCCTGACCATGTAGAACGAACTGCTAAAAGAATTATCAATTCGATACTGCATCGAAATATGGGAGAGCTTGATTGGGTGGTCTGCTATCAAAGCAAGGTTGGGCCGCTTGAGTGGATTGGCCCGTCGACCGAATCAGAGATCGTGCGCGCTGGACGGGACCAAAAATCCGTGGTTATCGCGCCGATTTCGTTCGTATCGGAGCACTCGGAGACCTTGGTGGAACTGGATATGACGTTCCGAGACCTTGCAGAACGCAGTGGCGTAAGGACTTTTCATCGAGTCCCGGCGGCGGGCGTACATTTGAGTTTTATCAGCGGTCTTGTTGCGATAGTGGACTCCGCGCTAGCGCGTGAGACCAAGGTTGATTCGGCACCGGGCGGGAGAGTTTGCGCGCCGGGGATATCGGATTGCCCATGTCCGACCAATCGTGCAGAAGCGCCGCCGTGACCTGGCTAGCGGATTACTATCTGTGGATAAAATCGTTGCACATCATCTCGGTGGTGGCCTGGATGGCTGGAATGCTCTACCTGCCGCGGCTTTACGTTTACCACTGCGATGTTGAACCTGGGTCCGAAGCATCGGAGATGCTTAAGGTGATGGAACGGCGATTACTTCGTGTGATCATTAATCCGGCAATGGCTGCGACGTTTGTCTTCGGAATCTTATTGCTGCTAACGCTGGAGATTGTTGACTGGGGTACGGGCTGGATCTGGGTAAAGCTCGCGTCGGTTCTGGCGCTTTCAGTGTTGCATGGCAGCTACTCGACCTGGTGCAAAGCATTTGCCGAGGATCGTAATCAACGCAGTGCTAGAGTCTATCGAATCGCGAACGAAGTGCCGGCCGTAATATTGGTGGTTGTCGTGATAATGGTGGTGACGAAGCCGTTCTAGATCGGATTTGAGTTCAGATGTTTGTCTAGCCGCGCATAAAGTCTTGTTTTGACATTTGCTGCGCAATATATAATGCTCTCACTGGTGCGAAGCCCGGCGCAGCGTTTTTTGTGCCCAAACATATCCCCCATTCGTCATTGCGCACTCGTTTATTGCGCATATTTTCGAGTCCAATACATGGGTCGTGAGTCAACGTTGGCAAACTTCATCGTCCGAATAGTATGAATCTTCTTGAGCTCAAGCAGAAGACTCCGACCGAGCTTCTGAATTTCGCCGAAGAGCTGGAGGTTGAAAATGCGAGTGCCCTGCGCAAGCAGGACATGATGTTCGCAATCCTTAAACAGCTTGCCGAGAACGACATCGAAATATCGGGAGGCGGGGTTCTTGAAATCCTACTGGACGGATTTGGATTTCTACGCTCGCCGGAGGCGAACTATCTGCCAGGTCCTGACGATATCTATGTAAGTCCAAGTCAGATCCGGCGATTTACCTTGCGGACCGGCGATACCGTCGAAGGACAGATACGCGCGCCGAAGGATGGCGAGCGTTATTTTGCGCTGCTTAAAGTCAATACGATCAATTTTGAGGATCCCGAGCACAGCCGCCACAAGGTCAATTTCGATAATCTCACACCGCTCTATCCTGATGAAAAGATCAAGCTGGAGGTTGAAGACCCGACTTTAACCGACCGCAGCACGCGGGTTATCGACCTCATTTCGCCGCTTGGGAAAGGCCAGCGCGCCTTAATCGTTGCGTCACCGCGCACGGGTAAAACGGTCATTCTGCAAAACATCGCCCATGCCATCGCGGTCAATCATCCGGAGTGCTACCTGATCGTTTTATTGATCGATGAGCGGCCGGAAGAAGTGACTGACATGGCGCGTTCGGTCCAAGGCGAAGTGGTTAGCTCCACCTTTGACGAAATGGCTGTACGTCACGTGCAAGTTGCCGAGATGGTGATAGAAAAAGCGAAACGACTGGTCGAGCACAAACGCGATGTTGTCGTTCTTCTGGATTCTATCACCCGCCTTGCCCGAGCCTACAACACGGTCGTCCCGTCGTCGGGAAAAGTGTTGACCGGCGGTGTTGATGCCAACGCGCTGCAGCGGCCTAAAAGGTTTTTTGGTGCCGCGCGCAATATCGAGGAGGGGGGGTCGCTAACAATCATCGCGACGGCCTTGATCGAAACCGGCAGTCGGATGGATGAGGTGATTTTCGAAGAGTTCAAGGGCACCGGTAATTCGGAAATCGTGCTTGATCGTAAGCTTGCTGATAAGCGGACCTGGCCAGCCATTGATATGCTCAAGTCTGGCACGCGTAAGGAAGAATTGTTGGTCGACAAGGGCACCCTGTCCAAGATGTGGGTGCTGCGTCGAATTTTGACGCCGATGGGAACGGTCGACGCGATGGAGTTTCTGCTTGAGAAACTTAAGGAATCGAAAAGTAACAACGATTTCTTCGACACCATGAACACCTAAACTCGGTCAACCCTAATCGAGTAAATAGCCCCTAAGGGGGCGACGTAAGGTTATACGCAGACGATTGCTGGTGACGGCGGCCTAGGTAAACGCAAACGGCCGCCTGGAAAGGCGGCCGTTTCGTTTCGATCGGAATGGCAGCTAGGGAATAAGCAATGTTGCTCCCGTCGTCTGCCGGCTCTCAAGTGCCTGATGTGCCTTGGCAGCATCCTTGAGATCGTAGCGCTGATTAATCCGCATGGTTACCGCGCCGGATCGGATGGCTTTGAACAAGTCACGACAGGTCGCCTCGTAGTCGGCCCGCGTGCCAATATAGTGGCCGAGTCCGGGGCGCGTAACAAAGTGCGATCCGCGGGCCAAGGTGCCGACGTTGAAGGGGGGAACCGGTCCCGACGATTGCCCAAATAAGACCATTACGCCGAGTGGTGCTAGGCACTCCATTGATTTGCTGAAGGTATCTTTGCCAACCGAATCATACACAACGGGCACGCCGGCTCCCTTGGTGAATTCAGTGACCTTTTTGACAAAATCTTCCTTGCGATAGTTGATTGTTTGCCAACATCCGTTGCGCTTTGCCTGCTTGGCTTTCTCTTCGCTCCCCACTGTTCCGATGACCTTTGCACCGAGTGATTTGAGCCACTGACAGGCGATCATCCCCACACCACCAGCCGCCGCATGGAACAACACTATGTCGCCCTTTTTGACCGGGTAGGTGCGCCGAATCAGATACTGCGCGGTGGTGCCCTTAAGCATGGCTGCGGCCGCGGTTTCGAAGTCGATATCACGCGGAAGCTTTATTAGATGCTCTGCCGGAATAAGCCGTGCTTCGGAATAGGCGCCCAGCGGTCCCAATACGTAGGCGATGCGATCGCCGACCTTAACGTTCGTGACCCCGCGACCGACCGCATCGACTAAACCTGATCCTTCGACCCCGACGCCGCAGGGCTTGCTGGGTATCGGATAGAGGCCGGATCGGAAGTAACAATCGAGGAAATTGAGCCCGATTGCGCGGTGAGTAATCCGCACTTGGCCCGATTTCGGTTTGCCGACTTCGACGTCCTCCCATTTGAGAACCTCTGGGCCGCCCGTGGTACGAAATTGAATAGCCTTTACCATAAAATCCTCCGTAACGACGCCGGGTCACCGGGGCATCGTGTAAACGTGCAAACGCTTCAAGATTGGTTGGCTGAAAACCGTCGCAGAAACGCACCGGTATTGCGTTTCATAACAATTAATGGGTCACAATTTGGTACCTGCATAATACCCGCAGGACTAACTCCTACGGTTGGGGATGCGCTAGCCACCGCTTTAGTTCCCCCATCGAACGCGTGAAATTGCTACTAAGTGGTTGTTCCCGGTTACTTTAACGACCCACATTTTGTTTGTCACCTCGCGCCGGCGTAATAGGCAAAACCGCCTAATGTTTCGAAAACAAAACATTTATCTGCCGGCGAGGCTCAGTAAGCCAGCCTGGCCAAGCGTGTCCGCGAGCATGTTGACGTCCGTGATCGCTTGTGAACAGACCGTCCCTATGCAGACATACGCCGTGGGTTTGTTATCAATCGGATGTTTGCCGGCGGCGGGATGGGCGGGGGAGAGCTGATCCACGCTTTCGAGCCTGAGGAATATCAGATTGGGCACCGGTGCTCGAAATACCACGCCTGCTAAATTGCGTGCCGCCGATGATTGCAATTCGCCGATAATTACGACCTGGGTCGCATTAACTAGTAGATCGAATGCGTTGAGGAGGCTCGGAACCGCGAGAACGTTGCGCCTGGCTTCGGCGGTGAAGGCCTCGATTACTTCGGTCGCACCAACCCTGAACTTATCCTCACCGGTCAGGTGGTAGAGCTTTGCAAAAACATACGCCATCGTGCCGTTTCCCGCCGGAATGGCATTGTCGATGACACTTCGGGTGCGGGTGATGAGAGCTTCCGCATCGTCGGCCGAGTAATAATACCCGCCGATTTCCGGAACTCGGTAGTGGGCGTCGACGGTATCAATCCAGCGTTTGGCATCATCGAGGTAGGTCCCGGAGAGAGTTGCCTCGTAAAGTGAGATAGCAGCGCGAATCATGTTGGCATAATCGTCGAGAAGGGCGCTGTGTTTGGCCTGGCCGGCGCGAAATGAATGGCGTAGGCGCCGGCCATCATCCATATCGTCGACGATCGCCCGATAAGCGGATGTCGCGAGCGTCAGCCAAGAATCCTGTTCCAACGTCATACTTGCCTGGGCGAGTGCCGCGATCATTAGGCCGTTCCAGTCGGCCAGGACCTTGTCGTCCCATCCCGGCCGGATTCTTTTCTCGCGCTCGCCAAGCAACAATTGTCGGCTGATTGCGAGGTCTTTTTCGCTGGATTCATCGAGGAGTTGG
>CAUZWH010000091.1:0-9487 GCA_963583675.1 Alphaproteobacteria bacterium | reverse complement strand
GCTGACGAACTTGCCGTCGTTAACCGATAGCCGGCCGAAGGTCGATTCGGCCATGCCGTTGCGGCGGCAATAGTCCTCAATATCGTTTATGAGCGCGGGCGCATCATCCATCGTGCGGATGATATACGCCGCGCGCTACGGCTGGTCAACGCTTCGAAAGTGGGACGTATTTATGGGCGCGTAATCTACTTAAACTATTGATAATAATCATGAAACACAAATGGCGGTTCGCGCGATAAAGTGGGATATATCCCACTAATTCGTAAAATCCTAACGATCTAGGTGCGCGTCTACTTTTTAGATTTTCTGCCCTTGGACTTTGCGGCGCCGTTTTTCTGCCAGTCGCCGGATTGCTCATAGGCATGCGCGGCGCGGTAGAGCGTTAGCTCGTCCCAATGTTTGCCGACCAACTGCAGGCCGACCGGCTTGCCGTCAGACAGGCCGCACGGGACTGAGATCGCCGGATGCCCAGTCATATTGAATTGGCAGGTATTGGAGATGTTGCGCCAGCAATGCTCGAGATATTCCGGCAGAGGGACGTCTGGGTCGGGGATCCGCTGCGTCGTCATCGCCGTGGTCGGCGACAGCAATAAATCGTAGGTGGCGAGCGCGGCATCGAAGTCGGCGCGCAGCCGCCGCCGCAGGTTCTGCGCCTTGGCGTAGTAGATCCCGTGATAGTTCTTATCGGAGTGATGGGCCAGCAGCATGGCCACGGTCAAGGTGTGGGGCAGCTCGTTGGCGCGATTTGGCCAATTCGACAACGCTTTGATCAGCGAGGTCTGGTGTACGCCACCGGTGTTCTTGGCATCGCCGTTATTGACCAGCATCAGATGATAACTGCCCTCGAGGGTGACCGGTGCCCAGATCGGCACGCCGAAATGGTGCCACGGGATCGAAACCTCTTCGACCTCGGCGCCGAGCGCCTGCATCTGCTTCGCGGCCGCGCGTACGGTCCGGTCGACGCCTGCTTCCGAATCGGGATTGCCGAACGCCTCCTTCACGACACCAATCCGCAACCCTTTGACCCCCTTGTCGAGCGCATCGCGGTAGCGGGCCGTCTTCACATTGCGCTGGCGCGTATCGAGGCCGTCATCGCCGGCCAAAACCTCAAGCGCTAACGCGCTGGTCGCCACGTCAGCGGTGAGCGGTCCGGTATGGTCGATGGTTGCTTCGATCGCCATGATTCCGGTGTAGGGCACTAATCCGTATGTAGGTTTGATGCCGACCACGCCGGTATGCGAGGCAGGAATGCGGATCGAGCCGGCCTGATCGCCGCCGGTCGCGATATCAACCTCCCCCGCCGCCACCAGCGCGGCCGCCCCGGTCGACGATCCGCCCGGCGTATGGTCCGGATTACGCGGACTGATAACCGGTCCATTGGCGCTGGTCAGGCTGCCACCGGCATAGGAGAAATACTCGCACACCGATTTGCCGAGAATGGTGGCGCCGGCATCGAGCAACCGGGTTACCACGGTCGCGTCGATCTCGGGGACATAACCTTCGAGCAGCGAGGCGCCGTTCATCATCGGCACGCCGGCAACGCAGGTGGCGTCTTTGATGGCGACCGTTTTGCCCGCCAGCTTGCCGCGCTTTGCGCCCGTGATCGTTGTCTTCACATACCACGCGCCAAATTCGTTCTCCGCGCCTTCGGGTCGATAGCCTGGCGTGCGCGGATATTTTACTTCCGGCAAATAGTCGGGCAACGTGCCGATCAGATTGTAGGCATCGACAAACGGTCGAATGTAGTCACGGATCTCGGCGGCATACGATTCGCTGAGGTCCATCCCCAACTCTTCGCCGGATTCCACCAGTTGCTTGGTCGTCGGTAGTTTGAACGTCATAGTTGTGCCTCCAGATTAATCGCCCTTGCGGTCTTCGTAGTTTCAAGCCCGCATGCCGACGAATTCATCGATGATCGCGGGGTCGCTCAAGGAGTCCGGGCTGAGTTCGCGAACAATCGCGCCTTTTTGAATAATCAGCACCCGATCGGCGAGCGTCGCGACAAAGTCGAGGTTCTGTTCAACGATGACCAACGTCAAGCCGCGGCTGGTTCTAAGTTCGCCGAGAATTTCCTCGAGTTGATCGATGATGGAGGGTTGGATTCCCTCGGTGGGCTCATCGAGCAAGATCAGTTTTGGCTGCGCGCACAGGCATCGGGCGATGGCCAGGATTTGCTGCTCGCCCCCCGATAGCGCGCCGCCGGGGCGATCGAGCAGCGGTTTCAGGTGCGGCAGGTCTTCGAGGACGGCATCGACCGTATCGTCGCTGGCGTTGGCGGCGCCCATCCGCAGATTGTCGAGCGTCGATAGTTGCGGAAAGATTTCGCGGCCCTGCGGCACATAGCCGATACCGCGACGGGCGCGATTGTGAGGCGGCTCCCGGGTGATGTCGGCACCTTGGTAGGTTATCCGCCCGGCGGTCGCTGCGATGAACCCCATCAAGGTTTTCATTAGCGTGGTTTTACCCATCCCGTTGTGACCGAGAATACCAACCACTTCGGCATCGCCCACCTCAAACTCGATGCCGTTGAGAATCGGAATGCGCCCATACGCAGCGCGGAGACCAGCGACCTCAAGCATCGCCTAAGCGCCCCGGTCCGCCTGCTTACCCAGATACACATCGCGCACCGCGGGATTGCGCATAATGTTGTCGACTTGGTCCTCGGCCAGGATTTTACCTTGATGGAACACCGTCACGGTCTCGGCGATCATGCGAATGAACTGCATATCGTGCTCGACGACTATGATCGAATAGGTCTGATTGATATCGCGGATCAACGCGGCTGTGCTTTCGACTTCATCGAGAGTCATGCCGGCGGTGGGTTCGTCGAGCAACACCAACACCGGATCTTGCGCCAACACCATCGCGAGTTCGACCCATTGCCGCTGCCCATGCGCGAGATGGCCGACCAGTCGGTCGGCTTGATCGGCCAGGCGAATCTTCATCAGCAGGTCTTCGACGATGGCGAGCGCGTCGCGCTTGGTGCGCGTGCGCCATGCCGACAGCATGATATTCTCGCGCAGAGATAGGCCATCATAGACGCTTGGCACCTGGGTCTTGATGCCCATACCGGCTCGGGCGATGCCGTGCGGCTCGGCGCCGGTGATGTCGTTGCCGCGGAACAACACCTGCCCTTCCGAAGGCTTGAGTTGCCCGCAAAGCATCTTAAAGAACGTGCTCTTGCCGGCACCGTTAGGCCCGATCAGGCACCGTAATTCACCGTCGTTAAGGGAGAAATTGACCTCGTCGACGGCGGCGACGCCACCGAAGCGTTTGCTGAGATCGCGGGTTTCAAGAATCGCGGTCATTCAGCCGGGCTCCCGCTTTCGGCCTGTCGCCGACCGTGGGTGCGGCGCTCGCTAAACCAGTCGCGAATGAAGGGAACGATCCCTTTCGGAATGAACAGTGTGAAAACGATGAAGATGACACCGAGAATGATGTTGGAATCGAGGAAGTCCTTGAGGTCGAGCCGCATGCCAAAGATCGTCAGGCCGGCCTTGATCTCGCTGGTTGCGGCCGCGCCGAGTTGAGTGACGAGATACTGGATTGCGACGGCCGCGAGCATCGGCCCGACCAGAGTGCCCAGGCCGCCGACCATTACCCACACGATGATCTGGGCGGTGAAGAAGATGTTGAACACGACCGGGCTGATAAATCCGCCCCAATTGGCGTAGAGCACGCCGGCAAGTCCCGCCACCCCGGCGCCGATTGCGTAGAGCGCGAGCTTATACGCGCGCGCGTCATAACCAATAAGCTCAGTGCGGGCCTCGTTTTCGCGAATTGAGACCGCAACCCGGCCAAATCGCGTCGCGAGCAGCCAGCGAATCCCGAAATAAGTGAGAAACAGGACGATTATCGACAAATAGTATTTGCCTTCGAAACCAAGCCGGGCGCTAGGGTCCCCGGGCACGTTGATCGGCGGCAGGCCGGGGATGCCGTTGTAGCCGCCAATCGGCGATTTGCCGATCCGCCACTGCCCGCCCGACGTGCTGACGATCAAATGGTAGAAAATAAGCGATACCGTCAGCGTAATGACGGCGAGATAAATGTCGCTGATGCGCCCGTAAAACATGAAATAGCCGAGCACTGCCGCGAACGCCATCGGCACCACGACACCGAGCAGGATCGGGATCGTGCTTTCACCGGTATTGAGAACCGTGATGGCGTAGACATAGCCGCCGATGCCGAAAAATACTGATTGGCCGAGACTGAGAATGCCGCCGAACCCCCATACCAGCGCTAGCGATAGTGCCAGCGTCGCCATCACCGCGAACACGGTCATGTCATTGATGATGTAGAGCTCGGTAACCTGCGGCACGATGAACACGAAGATCAGTGCCAGCGCGAACATCACGACCAAACTCGGATGACGTTTGAGCGCGCTCACAGGCCTCTCCGGAAAAAGCGGCCGGTAATTCCTTCGGGCAGGATCCGGATCAGAATGATCGCAGCGATCAACAGGGCGACTTCACCGACTACCGGGGTGGTGGCGAAAGCAACGAACTGACTGATCGAGCCGAACAAGGCCGAGGCCGAAATTGTGCCGGAGAGCGCAACTGCGCCGCCGCCGATGACAGTGATGAAAGCGCGCGCGATGTAACTGAACCCGATCACCGGGCTGACGCTGACTAGCGGGGTCAGCACCGCGCCGGCCAGGCCACTAAGAGCCGAGCCAACGAAGAATGTAACGGCGTAAACGCGGCCGGTATTCACGCCCAGGGCTGCCGCCATTGCCGGGTTCTGCATGGTGCCACGCGCGAGCAGGCCAAAGCGGGTAAAGCGCAGGCCGAAATAAACGCCGCCCAACACCAAGATGGCGACCGCAATAACAAAGAACGTGTAGCCGCTTTCACGGTAGTTACCGATGGCAACGCTGCCGAGCGGCGCCTGCATAGTCGACTGATAATAGCCGACCGTAACCGAGGCGACGCCGATCATCAGCAGGCTCAAGCCCCAAGTCGCCAATACAGTTTCGAAGATTCTGCCGTAGAGCCGTCGGATGATCAGGCGCTCGACAACAACCCCGAATAGACCGACCAGCAGCGGCGCAGCCACAAACATTGCCACCCACAAATTCATGCCTGCGTTCGATAGCAGCAGTGTGGTGAAGCCACCCATCATCAGAAATTCGCCATGGGCGAAATTGATGACGCGCATCATGCCGAAAATGATCGCCAGGCCGAGGCTGATCAGCGCCAAGCTGGCGATTGCAAACAGAACCTGGATAAAAATGACGGCGGCGAAGTCCATAAATTCCCGCCTTGTTGGGCTAATGCGTTTCGATGCACAGACTGTCGCGAACGCTTTTCGGCGTGACGACCGAAAAACGAATGCCACCCCTCCCGTCGAAGGGAGGGGTGGCTGTTTCGTTTCTGCCGAGCGTCTAGATCTTAGGCTCGACCTGTACGCTCATGTTGGGGTTCTTCTGTAGGTCGCACTCACCGCCTGGATTGGCAGGCGCGACATTGTCGAACTTCTGGATCAGCTTGAGGTCCTGGTTTTGGACTTCCCAGAGGTACATGTTGAAGTTCGCGTGGTGCGTACCTGCGTCGATCGAAATACGGCCACTAGGACCATCGATCGTGACACCCGATTCTAGCGCCTCGATGACCGCTTCGCGCTTGGTCGTGCCGGCCTTTTTCACACCCTCCACGTAGGCCCAGAAGCCCTGATAGGAGTTGCCCGACAGATCGCCGAGGTAGCCATAATCGGTGCCGAATTTCTTGCGGAACTTTGCGAGGAATGCCTTGTTGGCCGGCGTATCGATTTCGTCGACGTAGTTGTAACAAATGACCACGCCTTCGCCGACCTCCTTAGGCAGACGGAAGTGTTCGCCGACCTCACCAAAGGTCTGCGACCCGATGCCGATCTTGCCTTTGAGGCCCGACGCGGCCAACTGCACATAAAACGGATCCGACGCGATCAGACTGGTGATAATGAAATCCGGCTTCGCTGCCTGGATTTTCTGAATAGTCGGGCCGAATTGGTTGGCGCCGATCGGGTGAAACTCCTGCCCGATTACCTCGCCGCCATTTTCCTTACAGATCTTGGACGCCCACTTATGCGAAATGGTGCCGAAATTGTAATTGACCCCGACGTAGTAGCACTTGGGTCCGAATTTCTTGATCATGTGCGGGATGAGTTTGGCGAGTAATTGTCCCGGCGTGGTTCCCGTGATGAAGATGTTGCGATCGCATACGCCACCTTCGTAGGGCATGTTGTAGAAATAGAGCAGTTTGGCGTCGTGGAACTTCGGCCGAATGATTTCACGTGACGAACTCGTCATGCCGCCGAAGACAACGTCGAGCTTATCCTTGAGGATCATCTGATCGGCGAATTGGCCGTAAAGCTGATTGTTGGCCTGCGCGTCGTAGGTGACGAATTCGATTTGCTTGCCGAGCAACCCGCCACTGCTGTTGACCTCTTCCTGGGCCAGGTCGAGGCAGCGTTTTTTGTTAACGCCGAAAATCCCCAGTGGGCCGGTGAGATCGAGCGCGACACCCATGCGGATGGTGTCGGCCGCTTTCGATTTGCTGGTAATAATGAATGGCGAAGACAGCACCGCCGCGCCTACAGCGGCACTCTTTAATACGTCACGACGTTTTATGCTCATAACACGCCTCTCCCTGTATTAATTTGATTTCTCCAAGCACCGCATTTCTCTCGGTGCTTGGTTGGTATTCTCCACAGCTAGATGCAAACTTCAATGAGCGAAGCGGGGTCTTACATCGCCCAGCCTTGGCCGGCGGCAGTGAGGAGGGCTCGTTTGTTGATGAACCGGTCGGCCATGTCGGTGCCTCGGTTTGTCGCCGTCAGTCGTCCGCGAACACGGTAATCCCAAGCGGCTTGGGGACGCCGTCATTGGTTGCGTTGGCATCCGCCGGACAAGCTGACACAGCGGCCAGCACATCCATCTCGGCCCGCATGTCGATGTAGTCGCCGGTATCCGCAGTGGGCGGACTTATCTCGAAAGTCCCATCCGGGTTGACGTGCACGTTCATGAAGACGTTGAAAATATCGATGATGCCGTCGCCGCTGATGCCGTAAGGGGCCACCGCTTCGGTCAGGTTTTCTTGACACGACCGGTGGTTGGTGTCGGCATCGCGCATCTCCAGGAGCCGTTTGCTGCAGCGCCCGCCCATGTTCGACCAATGGTTCTTAACCGTATCGTCAACCACCGTGAACATGATGTTTTCGCGCGGTGGCTTTGAATAGAAATACTTGAAACATTTGCCGTTGCCATCGCCCAACATCACGTTGAGCGCCCAGCTTTGGCCGACGTGAAAGACCTCCTTGGGGTCGTGTAGGTTGAAAAAAGCGCAGTCGCCGACCTGTTTGCCTTCGACCAGATGGATGCGCAGGATCTGTCCCTTCATCACCTCAACGGCGCGGCCCTCGCGCGCGGGAATGATGAAATCGTGCACTGTGCGTCGCGCCATTGGTGTTTCTCCGTCGTGAACGTTTGCCAGTAGATATCATAACCTTATTGCAGGGATGTTGTTCGAAGCCGCGGTTTGATAAGTTCTGCCGCCGTCTTATCGCGGCGTTGCCACAGGAAGATAAACGTGTGAAAGCGCCCCCGTTTCAATACGTCAAACCGCAATCGTTGGCCGAAGTCTTCGAGCTGCTCGGCGAGCACGGTGACGATGCGCAGATCCTTGCCGGCGGCCAGAGCCTGATGCCAACGCTGCATCTGAGACTCTCCAGCCCCACCGTTTTGATTGATATCAACGGCCTCGACGAACTCGCCGGAATTTCGATCGACGATGGCCAGGTCACCATTGGCGCACTTACCCGGCTTGCCGAGGTGCTTAAATCGGACATCGTCAACGCGCATCTCGCTACGCTGTCGCGCGCCATGCCCCAAGTCGCCCACGTCGCGATCCGCAACCGCGGGACCTTCGGCGGTAGCATCGCTTATGCCGATCCCGCCGCTGAATTACCTGCGTGCATGTTGGCGCTTGATGCCACCCTGATCGTGCAGAGCGGCCAGGCAAAGCGCGAGATCGCGGCCTCTGAGTTCTTTCTTGGTCTCTACGAGACCGCGCGCACGCCCGGCGAACTCCTGATTGGCGCGCGAATTCCTATCGATCCGCCGAACCGGGTCAACTCGTTCCTCGAACTGTCGCGCCGTCATGGCGATTTCGCGGTCGTTGGCCTCGCGGCAACCGCGAACGCGGTAGGGGATCGTCTCGAAGATGTTCGCCTCGCGTTTTTCGGCTGTGAGGATCGCGCCAAACTCGCCGGCCGTGCCGCCCTGGCGGTATCCGGGAAACGCGCGGATGCGCCCACAATCGACGCTGCGATCGACGCACTCACTGAAGATCTTGATCCCGTTGCCAATCTGCTCGGCAACAGCGCAACCAAACGCCATCTGGCCGCCGTGTTAACCCGGCGCGCACTCGGCGAATTGGCGCGCGGAGTAGGGGAGGCCACACATGCATGATCGCCAGGAGATCGCCCTCACGGTCAACGGCGAGGCCGTCAACCGCACGATCGGCGTGCGCCAGCACCTGGTCGATTTTCTGCGCGGCGAACTCGGTTTGCTGGGCTCTCACCTGGGGTGTGAGCATGGCGTCTGCGGTGCCTGCTCGGTGCGGGTTAATGGCCGCGTCGTGCGTGGCTGTTTGATGCTCGCGGTTCAGGCCGACGGCGCCGATGTTCTTACCATCGAAGGCCTCTCCGAAACCGGTGAGATTGCCGACCTACAGGAAGCGTTCGTCGCGGGTAACGCGCTGCAATGCGGATTTTGCACGCCCGGTATGCTGCTGACATCAGCCGAACTGCTGGCCGGGGGTCAGCCGTTAACGCGGGCCGAGATCCGCGAATACCTGTCGGGCAATTACTGCCGTTGCACTGGTTACCAGGCCATCATCGATGCTGTCGAAACCGTTCTCGCGCAGCGTGTGGGCGGTTGAGATGGCTGACACCATGAGCGAAACCATCGTTATTCGCGCACCCATCGGCGACAGTGTGGAGCGTTCGAAAGCCCGCCGGCTGGCTAACGGGCGCGGCCGCTATACCGACGATTTATGCCTGCCGCGCATGGTCTATGCCGCGTTCGTGCGCAGCCCCTATGCCCATGCGCGCATCGTCAGCATTGATGCGAGCGCCGCCGCCCGTGCGCCCGGCGCGGTGCGCGTGTTTACCGGCCCCGAGATTGCCGCGATCGTCGAACCGTGGACCGGTGAAGCCGCCCATCTGCCAAATCTGAGATCGCCGCCGCAATACCCTATGGCGGTTGAGCGCGCGCTCTGGCAGGGCGAACCGGTCGCCCTGGTCGTCGCCACCAGCCGCGCTTTGGCCGAGGATGCCGCGTTGCTGGTCGAGGTCTTGTGGGAGGAGCTACCGGCGGTGACCGATCCGCTGGCGGCGCTTGAGCCGGACTCACCGTTGGTACACCCGGAACTCGGCAACAATTTGGCGTTTTCCCATCAGGTCGGCCGCGGCGATATCGGTTCGGGCTTCGCTGAGGCAGACCACGTTT
>CAUZWH010000090.1:0-9586 GCA_963583675.1 Alphaproteobacteria bacterium | reverse complement strand
GATCGAGGCTTGCGGCGATAAACTGTGTGGCGAAATCGTATGGCTCAAGGAGCCCAACAATACGGACGGCTCAGCAAAGGTCGACATCAACAACGAGAATGAGGCCATGCGCAGCCGACCGATCATGGGGCTCAAGCTGCTAACTAATTTTTCTGGCAAAGGGCCAGGCAAGTGGGATGGCGGTAAAATCTACAACCCCGAAGACGGCAAAACCTACAACTCAAAACTCGAAGAAGCCGATTCAAGAACCTTACAAGTTAGTGGCTGCGTCTTCATTTTCTGCAAGACGCAGCACTGGACAAGTGTGGAGTAGTAGGCCTCACACCAGCGGTGGCGTGGTGTTAAGAGCCCACCTTCAGCGGAGCGACGAGTCCGCGAAGGCAGGCAATAACGCTTAGTGCCGTCAACTTTCCGGTCGCCGGATTCTCCTCGGTCGGAACGTTTTCGATTTTCATTTCAAAGCGCGCTTCGGCACTTTCGACCCGGATTGAATGGGTGTTTCGGGTCACACTCGGATCCGCCCAAATCTCGAGTTTGGTTTGATCGGCACCGATACCGGCAAGCCCCAAGGCCGCGGCGACGTTGACGTTGGCCGGGAACCCGGCGGCGCCCTCGCGGGCTGATCCTGAGAATACCTTAAGTGGCCCTTCGAGCGCGCTGACATCGATGTTGTTGGCTTCGAGGTGAGGCGCTCCGAGGAGCGAGCCTGGCGGCTTGCGGGTGATCATCGTGATTTCTTGGATTTTTCCCTCGGCAGCAGCCCGTACTGCATCGAGCCCGAGGAGTGCGCCGGTCGCGAGGATAATCTGTGTCCCTTTGCGTGCGGCGAGATGGACTATCTCTGGATGTTCGAGAAGCCCGGCACCAGAAACCGTAATCACCCTGCAGCCTTCTTCGAGCGCCGGTTTAACGATATCGAGGAAGGCCGCTTTTGGGACACACTCGACAACAATGTCGGCCACTTTCGCGAGCTCAGTCGCCGCAAGAACCGGCACGGAATTCGTCAGCATCTTGACACCGGCTTCGGTTTTCGCCGTGTCACGTCCACAAACACCGACCAGGACCAGGCCGTCGATTCCGCCGTCCAGCGCGTCCGCGACTTTGCGGCCAATGGTGCCGAGGCCGGCTATCCCGACATTAAGCGGTTCGGTCCGGTCGATGTTATTGCTAGTCGAAGTCACGGTCGTTAGCCCTACGCCTCCACGTCGTCGCCACCGAGTTCGTGGTAGCGCAGCGTCGCTCGGATTGTGGTCAGGAAAGCCATTGCTAACAACAGAGCGAGGATCAAGCCGAACGCACGCTCACCGTCCTGCAGCGACAGTAATCGCTCGAGCACGAAAAGTATGAAAGCGGTAATCGCAGCTAACCGGGACATGTAGTAGATACCCGCGCCGAGGCCGAACCACAGCGCCATGCCGATCCAATTGAGGTATTCGCTTGGGAACACTTTATAAAAGGAAACGCTGAAATCGGGAATCAGGGCAACGAAGATCGCTACGAAAAAAGATGCCATGAGTCCTTGCTGCGCGGCACGTTTGGCCATTTCGATATCGTCGATTTTTGGCCACAGAAATTCTTTGAATTTTGAGTTCACGTTTCCAGCACCCGTTGCCTGGCTACCATTACTTCCCCCTCGGCAATCGTAGTCCGGGCGGAAGTTTGGTTTTGGTGTTGCCACGCACCGATCCTAACTGCGCCTGCTGCAAACCAATCGTATTGCGCAAATCGGCCCCCGATACGTCGGTGTGAAACAGGTTTGCCCCGGTCATGTCAGCATTGTCGAAGGCCGCGCCTTCGAGCGGGGCACCCGATAGATCGGTGCCCCGCATGGTCGCCCCTTCATATTTGAAAGTCGAAGGTCAACCCGGCGCATCTTTGTGACATTGAAATTGGTGCCGCGACAGCGGGCCGTATTAAGTGTGGCACCGCGTAGGTCGGCAGCCTCTAAATTGGCGTTGGTAAACACGGTTTCGGAGCAGTCAGCGTCGCGCAGGTTAGCGTTGGTGAGGTTGGCATCGCTAAAATCATAACCTGCCAGATCCTCTCCGGTCAGTTCCGCGCGATCACCTTCCTCGCCACGCGTATCAAGCCAGAGCTGATGGTATTGCAGGATCTCAGCGATCGGGATTTCTTCAACGCGTTCAATAATTCCGTCCGCTGTCTCAGTGCCAATAACCTGGACCGCAGGGCCGGCCCCCTCATCCTGTTCATCAGGCTCAACGGCGCGGACCGGCGCGGATGCACCGGCCACAGCGATCGGCGGGCCATCGGGCTCGACGGCCCGGCCCGGCCCAGATGCACCGGCCACCGCGATCGGCGAGTCATCGGTCTCGACGCGGAATTGGTCTTCCTCGTCATCATGTGCGGGTAGATAGTCCGACGCTGACTCCGCTCCTTTGCGACGATCAGCAAGTTCATCAAGCGCACTGGACCATTCGTCGACATTATCGCGCATCTCGGCGGGCTGAAGAATCAAACCTTCATCAGAATCGTGAGGTGCGGCGCTAGGGATAATCTCTTTGCCCGCACCGTCGTCCGCGATTGGCTCCAGCTTTTCCGCGCTAGAGGATATTGCTTCCTCTCGTACAAGTTTTACGGCGGGTTCAATGCGCGCGGTGGACGGATCTAGGGCGTAGGTCGGGCTAGGTTCCGCCTTGACTATTGTCGGCCGGACCAGCGGTTTTTTCTTTTCGGCGCGCTCTATCGCCGGGCCCATAGCCGACTTTTTCGGGGCTTCCGCGGCCTGATCCGATGGTGGCGCCGCAGCCCGGCTAGACTTCGATTTACCGCGTCGCTCGGGCCCGTTGTAGTACGCGTTCTCTACGTGCCGCCGATCAGGCCCGACATAGGTGTCGACCCAAATGATGCGACGCGGGCTGGCGACCGTATTTGAGATACGCCGCAAAAAGTCGTTCTGAGAGATCGGTTTCCGGACGACGTTTTCGATACCGGCCTCGCAGGCTTCGCGTAGCAACCGCTGATCGCCCGATTTGGAGAGTAGAATCACCCAAACATCGGGAACGGGGCTTTTTTTGGGGTTGCGCAGCTCGCGCAGAAAACGTGCCGCCGCCATGCTGTCAATAAAAAGATCAACGAGGCAGATGTCGATCGTATAGCGTCCGAGAATTTCGAACGCTTTATCGCCTGCCGTGGCGGTGTGAAAATTGTTGACGCCGGTGTGCAGCAGCACCGATTGCACCCAGGATTGAAAGCGCACGTCGGAATCGACAAGCAGGACTCGCAGCCTGCGCCAGTCGATTTGCCCTGCTGACTGAGCGTCACCTGACATTGCATCTATCTGTTGCGATCCTCCAGTGGATCGAAGTCATTTGTTTTACAGTATCTTTGAGGGGTTTCGCGAGCACGACGGGAAGTGATCCTAACCGCTGAAGGCTCAGAAGCGCGATATCAGCTTCGCCTGAGAACTCGCTAAGCGGGTGTTTGCCGCCCGATCACGGCCACATCGCGATAGGCAAACCGGACCAACGCCGTGGCGATGACGATGTAGGCGAGGCAGGCCACCGATATTGTCGGAATAGTTGTACCGCCGTCTATCATCCAGCCGAGGATCACCGGTGACGCCGCGGTCGAATAGACCGACAGGGATGCCGCGAATGCGCGAACGGCGCCCAGGTGGCGCGTCCCATATACCTCCGCCCAAAGAGCCGCGAGGATGGTGAATGTGCCTCCAGTCGTTATCCCAGACGCGACCATGAAGCCAATCGCGACCAGCGGATCGTTCGACAGGGCAAACAGCAACATTGCCAGACCAAGCGGCAGCAAATTGAAGGGCAAGAGCCGAGCCGCACCAAAGCGGTCGATCAGCGGGCCAAAAATGAGTGACGCCGCAATCGTCACGCCGCCATAGGCAAAATAGGTTGACGCAAACCATGCCCGCGACCAGCCCATCTCATCGACGATATGAAGCTGGTGAAAGAAGATCCCGGTTGTGATGAAACTTGGAGCCACGATAGCGGGAATGGCGACGTAGAATCGCGGGTCCCGGAGGACCTCGCGTCGTGTCCAGTGGCGTTGCTTCGCCGCGCCGCTCGTCGTGTCGTCGTGAGCCTTGGCAATATCGGCAACGAAGGTGGCGTGCCGTCGCACGTGACCCAGCAGTAGCCACAACATTACCGGGGCGACGACGACCAGGACAAAAACCGCGAATACCGTCCACGATCCCCGCCAGCCGTAAACCCCAATCAGGAATACGATGATCGTCGGAAAAAATGCAGCCCCTAGCGGGGCGCCGATCATGGAGATCGAAATCGCTTTACCACGGTCGCGATCGAAATAGCGGGCCATGCTGGTTTGCCCGATATGCGACATCAGGCCTTGGCCGGTAAGGCGAAGCGCGAAGATGGCGATCCCAACATAAATCACCGTTGGCGCCCAGGAGAGCAAAAAGCATGCTACGGCAAGAGCGGCGCTAACCGCGACCACATAGCTGCGTAGATCGATGTTGTCGATCAGGCGGCCGATCCAAATCAAGCAGGTGCCGCTGGCCAAGGTCGCCAGCGAATAGACCAGGCCGAAGTCGCCATGAGATAGATCGAACTCAGCGCGAATGTCGGAGTTGAATAGCGCGATAACGTAGGTTTGGCCGAAGCTGGAAAAGAACCCTGCAAATGCGCCGAACGCCAGGAACCGGGCGTTCCGCAACGCAAACCGTAGCATGGTCACGCGCTAGTCCTGTGGTCCGCTGCGATAGCTCGTCATTTCGTCGAGCGAAAATATGAGGCCAGAACTGTTAAAGCCGCCGTCGACGTTGATGATATTGCCGGTCACAAACTGGCATTCGTCAGAGGCCAGATACAGGGCCGCGCCTGCCACATCGTCGGGCTTGCCATAGTGTTGCATGGGAATTCGGTCGAGGTAGGCGTCGGTCTGCTCGGGACCATGATTTGTGATATCGGTCCGAATCGGGCCGGGCGCGATCGAATTTACGGCAATGTCAAATGGGGCGAGTTCGATTGCCATGATTCTCGTGAGCTGCATCAACCCGGCTTTCGCCGCTCCATACGCTGAACGCCCCATCGCACCGCGTTGTCCTGAGGTGGAGCCGATATTGATAATACGCCCGCCGCCATGCGCCATCATGTGACGCGCTGCCGCCTGACCGATCAGCAACGGACCGGTCAGGTTGATGCGCATGACGCGCTCCCAGTCTTCCAGCTTGGTGTCGACAAAGAGACTGTGGAAGGCAACGCCGGCGTTGTTGACCAGCACGTCAATTCCGCCGAGCGCGTCGATACAATGGGCAACCATGCCTGCGCAATCGTTGGGTTCGGCAACGTCACCGACGAAGTGCTCGGCTCGCGCCCCGCGATCGCGCAGCCGCGCGGCGGTCGCCGCCGCGGTCTCGGCATTTCGGTCGACGATGAGAACCGATGCGCCTTCAGCGGCATACGCATCGGCGATTGCCGCGCCGATTCCGCGACCACTACCCGTGATCAACGCCCGCCGATCGGCGAGCCGAGAGCCAGTCCCCATCGATCTCTCGCTTAGTGATCGGTCCGCAGCAATATGCGGTCCCGCATGCCAGTGTCGTAGGCGATTCCGGCGCTGGTGAGAATGATGCCGAGGGGATGAAACGCACGAGCGAGCCCTTTGCGCTCAAGTGCTCGCCACACATTTTCGTTGCGCAGTCCGCTCGCATCCTTCGCCATCGCAACCCCACCACCGATGTGGAAGTGATTGCCATGAATGTGGGGAAAGTTGGTGATGCGCACGTCGTCTGTCTCTTCGACCGGCGTCGACGTCTCCGGAGAGCGCGCAAGTTCCTGCAGCAGCGTGAGCGTCTTCAACTGCAGGGCGTTGAGTTTGAGGGGGTTACTCTTTGGGGCCACGATTCGATCCTTGAGAAGCGCCAGAGTGTAGAGGGCTGCCTTTGCTGTGAGCAAGGATTTCAAGTGGTATCTGTGGCCTGAATTCGAGCTAGGGTAATAAACCGCCACAACGCGCCGATCCCCTGGCCCCGCCAAATGACCGCTTCGACCCCCGAGCTTGCATCGTCGGAATCACCGAGCCTAGTGCGGGTGGTTGTGCTCGCGCTGTTGTGGACGCTTGGAATCTCGGTCATGCAAGCCTGTGTCCGCCATGTTTCGGCGGACGTTCACCCCCTTGAGGTGGCGTTTTTTCGCAACTTCGTTGCCCTCATTGTGTTCATGCCTTGGTTCCTGCTGCGGGCTGGCGTTGGGCAACTAAAGACGAAACGGTTTGACCTCCATGCCCTTCGGGGCCTTCTACACGTTGGCTCAATGTATGCGTTTTTCATCGCGTTGAGTTTCACGCCCCTCAACGTGGTGACCGCAATGAGTTTCTCAACGCCGTTGTTTGCGGCGTTTTTCGCGGTCCTGATTCTGTCGGAGAAAATGGGTCTTCGCCGTTGGATCGCTGTCTTGGCTGGCTTCGTCGGCGCCCTGGTTATCCTGCAGCCTGGTGTAGGTGATATCAACATCGGCGCGCTCATGGTTTTAGGGGGCTCGGCTGCCTGGGGCTTTGGCTTAGTCATCACCAAGATCCTCGGGCGCACAGATTCTCCAATGACCATTGTCGCCTATATGTCCATTCTAATGACGCCGGTCTCATTTATCCCGGCGCTGTTCGTGTGGCAGTGGCCGACAGCCGAGCAGTCGATATGGTTAGTTGCGATCGGCGTTTGCGGCGTTGGGGCAAACTATGCCGTGGTTGCCGCGCTGCGAATTGCACCGAGCACGACCGTTCTGCCATTTGATTTTGTGCGCCTGATCTGGGCGACATCGATCGGGTTCGTGTTCTTCGCCGAGATACCGACGGTCGCGGCGTGGATCGGCGGCGTTTTGGTCTTCGCGAGCACTACGTATATTGGTTACCGTGAGGCACGGCGGTATCGACCGCGGATTCAGACTAATACCGAGCCATAGCCGACAGCGATGAGTGTCGATTACCAACCGCGCGACACGCCCCTTCCGGGGCTAGCGCGTTTCGAGGCTTGCTTCACGAGACCAGCTTGAATTCTTCAGCAACCAAGGCGGTGCAACCATCGCCGATCATCCCGGCAATCCTGATAGCTGCCAGCAGCATCAGCGTGATGACGACCGACCTCTACGCGCCGAGCCTGCCCCACCTCCCGGCGATTTTTGATACCGACGCCAAGACCGTCCAACAGACGATGATATTTAATCTGTTGGGCTACGCCCTGGGTCAACTGGTGCACGGCCCAATGTCTGAACGATTTGGCCGGCGTCCAGTGATGATCGGCGGCATGGGTGCAGCCGTTATTTTCAGCTTGGCTTGCGCGTTGGCATGGTCCATCGATGCGCTGATCGTTGCCCGCACGTTTCAGGGCCTCGCGGTTTGCGCCGAAGCAGTAATTGCGCTGGCCGTGATCCGCGATGTATATGACGGCCCAAGCGGTGCGCGCATCTTGGCGGTATTCGGGATGTCGATCGCAATCGTGCCCGCAATCGCACCGGTCATTGGCGGCTTTATTCATGTGTGGCTTGGCTGGCGGGCAAATTTCTTCCTGCTGACATTCCTCGCGCTGGTCGTAACGGTGCTGGTCTGGCGGTTCCTTCCCGAAACCACAATTCCCGACCGTGAGGCCCTTAAACCCAAGCGCCTCGTCGGTGATTACGTCGAACTGTTCACCCATCGTGGCTACATGTGCTACGCGCTCTCAAGCGGCGCGGCGTTGGGTGCCCTGTTCGTATTCATCACCGAGGGTCCATTTCTCTTCATCGATCGTCTTGGCGTGCGTACCGAGTATTACGGCTTTTCCCAGGCGACGATCGTTACGGCGTTTTTCTTCGGCAGTCTGTTTGCTAATCGCTACGTCAGGCGTCTCGGCGTGGAGCGACTTCTACAATATGGATTGGTCTTCATTTTGGTCGGCGGGTTAATGCTGCCGGGAACGCTGGTGTTGGGTTGGGAGTCAACGGTACCGATTACCGCATCGATCTCGGTCTATGCGTTTGCGTTGGGCTTGTTTTTCGCGAGCGCGCCAATGCGAGCCTTGGAGGAAGCGCCCGGCGGCGGAGGCAGTGCCGCTGCCTTGCTTGGGTCTCTCGAGATGGGGGGCGGGGCGCTGGCGGTCGCGGTCGCTGCTCACTTCCACGACGGCACGGCGTGGCCGATGGCCGGCACATTTGCGGCCAGCGCGGTGCTTACGGTGTTGTTCTACGTGGTGATCCGCCCACGCCGCGCTATCTCGCGCTGATCGATTCCGCGGCTACGCGTTGGCCGCGTCCTGCAGATGCGCGAGCGGCAACAGTGTTCCCATCCCGCGCTTTTTGGCTTGCTGGTAGATCCAATGCGCGATGGCGACATCTTGCGATACCAGCCCAGTGGTGTGAATGAGGATCCGTTCGTCCGGCCGTTCGCGCCCTGGTTTTTGGCCCGAAACGATCTCCCAGATCTCAGCATGCATGGCCTCACGGGAGAAGTATCCAGCGTCGACCATTTCCCGGAACGGCTTATTCAGCATGTTGAGCTCGTAGCTATCGAGCACGGCCTTGTCCATTTCCGGCCACCCGGCGGGGTCGAGTTCCTTGCGGGCGAGCGATAGAAAGGTGCAGCCCGGCTTGACCCAATCGGCACGCGAGACAATGTCTGTCGAGGTGGTGCCGCCGACGACGATATCGGCGCCGCGCACGGCTTCCTCAGGCGTATCGACTGTAACCACCTTGGTGCCGAGCTTTTCGCTGTAGTGACGCGCGAACGCATCGCGGGTTTCCTTGCGCCGCGACGTGCAGCGAATTTCCTCGAAATCAAACATCGTCGCCAGGCAGTCGAGCCCGGTTTTGCCCATCATGCCGACGCCAACGACACCGCACACCTTGGCGTCCATATTGGCGAGCCACTTGCAGGCGATCACCGAAGCGGCGGTACTGCGCAACGCATAGCTCCAATGCTCATCGACGATCGCCAGCGGAATGCTGGTGTTGGGATCGCTCAACACCACGTAGCGCGTCGAATCGAGGGTGCCCACGGTGCTGCGGTCGCCGTCGTCGAAATAGGAGTACATCCGGGTGCCGGCGACCGGGATGTCCTTCAACAGACAGCCTTTGACGTGCCAGTGGTTGTTGAACTCATCGTCGTCGAGCTTGAAGCTGGGCGGGCCGGAAAATACCACCGAACCCTTGGCGTGCATGCGATAGACGTCTTCGACGATGCGCAGCGCATCCGCCGCCGCGAACAGCTCCAGCGTTTCTTGGTAGGACACGAATAGAAGTCCGTCTTGCGGCACGGCTAGTCCCCTTATTGTGGGTTGGGTGGCGGCCGAGTGGTCAATCAAGGATGGCGATGGCTTCGATTTCCATCACCAGCTCGGGCCGGAACAGGCGGCTGACGACAACCGTGGTTGCCGCCGGATAGGGCGGATCGAAATATTGCGGTCGTAATTCGCTCAACGCCGGTACCTGCGAGCCGTCGGTCAGGAATACGTTGATCTTGCAGATATCGGCCATGGTGCCGCCGGCTGCTTCGATGGCGCTTTTTAGATAGTCGAAGATCTCGCGGGCCTGGTCGTGCGAATCGAGATTGCCCGCACTGGCCGATTTCGACGCCGTTTGGCCCGAAATGAACACGAAGTTGCCCTTCTTAA